>CAZMSM010000010.1:0-45433 GCA_964568955.1 uncultured Eubacteriales bacterium
AAAGTGAGAAGAAAAGATAGACAAGTGACCGAAAATTCTGAAATTGAAGAGATACTGAATAAGTGCAAGGTTTTTAGGATAGGGTTGGTTGATGATAGTGGTGTTTATATCTTGCCATTAAATTTTGGATATGTTTTGGATGGAAACAAACTGGAACTTTATTTCCATGGAGCAAAGGCCGGTAAAAAAGTTGAATTGCTAGACAGAGACGCCACAGTGGGTTTTGAAATGGATTGCGAACATAAACTTGTAAAAGGTGACGACCCTTGCGAATACAGTTACAAATATGCAAGCATTATTGGACAAGGGAAAGCTACTATTGTATTAGATGCTTTAGAAAAAGCAAAAACGCTCAATTATTTAATGAAACACCAAACAGGGAATACATTTGAATTTAGCCGAAAAACATTAGAGAGTGTATCGGTATATAAAATTATAGCTGATAAATTCACCGCAAAAAGACATAAATAGTCTGAAGAACGTACTCCCTGCGTCAAGCCGAGCTTGCCACCTCCCTCAAGAGGGAGGCAGGGTTTCTAACCGGCAAGTCTAGCACCCTCTTTGGTCCCCCTCGTGAGGGGGATGTCAACCACGGCTAACACAGGGAGTTTACCTTGAACAATAACAATTCAGCAGGCGCAGCTTTTCGCTACGTCTGCTGAAAAAAATCATAGAACCGGAGCTCATAGTGCAAAATCTGCCTGTAAAGCTATATCACTTTACAGGCAGATTTAAACCAAAAATTAGATGTCAACCACTCACTGCCAATAAAACATATACTTTTCCATCGCGTCCATGAGTGCTTTGGCGTTTTCGAGCGGGACACCGGGATACAACCCGTAAATCATCATCAAGCCGCCCTGCCGTGTGGAAAGTTTTTCAACTTCCTCACGGATTAAAGCGTCAATTTGTACAGGGGTGCCGCCGAAGGTGATGCTTTGCCGGTCAATATCCAAGTCGATGCAGTATTTGCCTGCGAATTTTTGCGCAATCCAGTCGACCCCGTTGACCAAGTCCTGCAGGTTCAAAATATCCACACCGCCGTCCACCAAGTCGTCTGCGAGGGTACGGATATCACCGTCGGAATGCATGTGCACTAAAATCCCCTTGTCTCTTGCGGGCTTCATCAGTCTTTGGTAAGAGGGCTTTAAGTATTTGCGCATCATATCGGGCGAGATCATCGGGCCGACTTGCATCCCTAAATCCTCTGGGTAGCCAATCATATCGTAACCGATTTTTACCCATTTATCTACAAAATAATAATTGTACTCTTCGAGCATTCCGATGAGCTTGAGGAGATTTTTATCCTCATCGGCCATATCGAAAAGTAGCTTCTCATAACCCATCATATCCGAAAGGCGCAGGAATGTGTGCCCGTGTTCGAGGGAAGCTCCCGTGAACTGCCCGCTTGCTTTGGCAAGCGCGACAGCGGCTTTTTCTGCTTTTACATCTATTTTGGGTAGCGGCGGCAACTTATAGCCGTCAAAATTCTCCCAGGTATCAAGCGGGCGTTTGACGATGACTCCGCGCAGGCCATCAATCGCCTCCTGCCACACACAGCCGAATTCATCCGTGATGGTGCGGGAACTGTACAAGCTGTCCACTTCTTTTACTTTTTCTTTTTTGGGGCGCTTGGCTGCGGGGAAAAGTAGCGGGTGGCTTTCAAGCAACTCGTAAAGCGCCTCATGCTCATAATAATGCCAGCAGGCACCGGAGATGCTGAAATTCATCGGGATATGGTCCGGGCGTTCAAAACGAATTGCCCTGAGTTTGTTTTCTCTATCGGTCAACTATATTCTACCCCCATCTCAGTAGTTTTAGCCTTTGTAAGGCCTGCGTTTTCTCATTGCATTCAAAAAATCGGCACGATGGTGAGAGGTTTGCGGCTATTCTGTCCTGAGTGCCACAACCGGGTCTTTCTTGGCCGCCATTCTTGAGGGAATCAGCCCGGCCAGTGTGGTGAGCACGACACTGATGATGATAAGCACAATGGCCCCCACCGGCGGTAACTTTGCAACCCCTGCAATATCTGCCAATTTTTCGATAATAATATTCATCGGGATGCACAGCAAGAGTGTTGAGATGATGCCCATTAGCCCTGCCACAAAACCGACAATGAGCGTTTCCGCATTAAATACCCTGGAAATATCGCGCTTGGAGGCGCCGATGGAACGCAGGATGCCAATTTCCTTGGTGCGCTCGAGAACGGAGATATAGGTGATAATCCCGATCATGATGGAGGAAACAACCAGGGAGATGGACACAAAGGCAATCAAAACATACGATACGATGTTGATGATTTTTGTGACGGAGGACATAATCAGCCCGATATAGTCGGTGTATTCAATGGCGTTTTCCACTTTGCCCTGTGCGGACATTTCGGCGTTGTAATCTTTGATAAACTGCACAAGGGTATCCTTTGCCTGAAAGTTTTTGGGGTAGAGGTTGATTGAATTGGGGGTTGAAAGGTCCGCAACCCCTAAGATGTCAAGGTTTTCCTCCAGGCTTGATTTGGAAACGGTTGGGATGGGCTCCGGTACTTCGGGTTCTTCAACAGGCTGATCCGGTTGTTCGGGCTGTCCCGGTTGCGTAGGTTTTGCAGGGTCTGTGGTGCCGGGCTTGACCGGTGGTTTTGTGGTTTGCTCGGGGTTGCCCGCGCCTTGCGCTATTTGGGTGAGCACTTGCAGTTTTGTGTTTTTATCCATCAGTTGGATATAGGAATATGCCTCTTGACCTGAAATTTTGCCCATGCCCTCGATGTTTTGTTCCGCCAGTATTTCATCAAAATAGGCGATCATCTTTTTTCTTTCGCTGAGTGTACGCGTGTTTTTAAGAAACAGTTTGGCAAAATCAAGGAGTTTTTCCTGCTCTTCGCCGGTATAGGTTGCTTTAATATAAGCTAAAATTTCTTCCTCGGTCATGGTGGCCGGGGCTGTGGTGCTTTCCACGAAAGCTGCATTGGGGCCATTGCCGTTAAAGTTGAGACTGCCTGCGGTCGGGGTAGTAAAAGAGGTGCCGATATTCACAGCAATTGTCGTCTTTTCTGCCGGGGCGGTGGTGGCTTCCTCTTGTATTTTTGGTTCTGCGGTTGGTTTGTCTGCCTTTGCTAGTTCAAACGGCAGATTTTTAAAGACATCCATACCGGTGTTTTTCTGTTGTTGTTTTACGATTTCGCGGCTGTTTGTTTGGTCAATAACATACTCGGTCAAGGTTTTAAGGTAGCCGATGGAGCTGCCGGAGGAAGCGGCTACGGATTGCTCGCTCGGCTTTACAATGCCGGAAATTTTTAAATCCGTGCCGTTTTTTACAAGATTCATGACATATTCTTCGTCATCACTCTTATCTGCCCATACCCCGGCTTCTTTATCAAAACTGAAGTAGTCCGGTTGTAGCACAAGCTTGAAGGTTTTTGACAAGATTTCTTCATAGGTGAATTCTGTTTGGCCGGGGTTGTAAACTTCACGGTTTTCAATCGCTTCCATAACAGCTGCTGCGTCTTTGATGCCAAGCGCGATGAGCGTTTGCTCGTCAATCTCGTTATTGGCGTTAACGATGACGACGACTTCGTTAAAAGATTGCGGCCAACCGCCTGCGAGCACATCATACTGGTTTTCAAGCAGGGTGCTGTTGTCAATCAATTCATCCCACATTTTGGAAGACTGCCCCATTGGCCCACTGTTCCTGAGGCTACGGGAGAGTTCGCTGGGATTTAATTGGGTTATCCTGTCGGAAGTATCCGGCGCATAGATGTTTAAGGTGATGCCATAGTTATATTCAATGGCGTTTATATAGCTGTCAAGCTCGCCCTTTTTGCTTTCCAAGTAAGTTTTAAAATCTTTCAGGTTGTTTTCCCAAGTGTTTTCGGTACGATTGTTCACGGAGTCAATCATATCGGTGTTGGCATAAATTTTGCCATCGGTATTTTCCTTCGTCGGCGTATCGCTCTTTCCCGGTTGTGGCCCCATCAAGGCGCTCAGGTCGATGGCGTCGGTTTCAATCGACAGGGGGTAGGAAGAAAGTGTGTCCGCCTGCACGGAGTTGATATAGGTCTGAAAGCCGCTCGAAAGCGATAAAATCAGCGCAATGCCGATAATACCAATGGACCCTGCGAATGAAGTAAGAAAAGTCCGTGCTTTTTTGGTCATTAGGTTGTTGAGCGACAAGGACAGTGCGGTGAAAAACGACATGGAGGTCTTAAGTTTCTTTTTGTCACGTTTTCCCGGTTGCTGGACAACGATTTTTTCAGCCGTGTCGGCGGCAAGGTCCTCGTCGGTATAGGGGTTACTGTCATTTATCACTTTACCGTCTTTTAAATAAATGATGCGGTTGGCGTATTGGTCGGCAATTTCCGGGTTGTGTGTGACCATGATGATTAGGCGGTCTTGGGCAATTTCTTTTAACAGGTCGATAACCTGGACAGACGTTTCGGAGTCCAAGGCACCGGTCGGCTCGTCCGCAAGCAGGATATCCGGGTTATTGACAAGCGCGCGTGCAATAGCCACCCGCTGCATCTGCCCGCCGGACATTTGGTTGGGCTTTTTATGTAGCTGGTCGCCCAGCCCGACTTTTTCCAACACATCCTTTGCTCGCTGGCGTCTTTCGGCTTTGGGCACGCCTGAGAGTGTGAGTGCCAGCTCAACGTTGGCCAGCACCGTCTGGTGGGGGATGAGGTTATAACTTTGAAAAACAAAACCGACAGAGTGGTTGCGGTAGGCGTCCCAGTGTGCGTCCTTGTACTGCTTTGTCGATTTTTCGTTGATAATTAAGTCACCGCTATCATAACGGTCAAGGCCACCGACAATATTCAGCAAGGTGGTTTTGCCCGAGCCCGATTGCCCGAGCACGGCCACAAATTCACTTTTGCGAAAATTTACGGTTACATCGCTTAACGCAGTTTGCGTCAAGTCGCCTGTCGTATAGGTTTTGGTGATGTTTTTTAGTTGTAGCATTGTATACCTCTTTGCTTTAGAGATTTTTTAATAATTATAATAACACCATATATTATACAGGCAAAAGACCGGCCAATAGTTAATATAAGCACACTATAAGTTTAACTTTTTGTGAATAAAATACAAGCCCATGGTCAGGTTGGCTGCTTGAAGGGACTTCGATAAAACTTATTGACGGTTACTCAAAACGCAGAATATCTTAATGAGGCAAATATCACGCTGGAATACAAATCAAATATCCATCGAAAATTTGCAATTATTGATGAAAACATCATATGGCATGGTAGCGTGAATTTTCTTAGTTTTAGCAGCAGTGAAGAAAGCATAATGCGTATTGAAAGCTATGGTATTGCGGGGGAGCTACTCAATATTTTGTAAAACATGGGGTTAGGTAAAATGTGAAATAGGCAACAATGTTACAAAATAACAACAACAAAATTATTATCAGTGAAAAAACGCTACTAATCCGAAAGAGATGTTACAACATTATAACAAAATTCTTGACTTATGTGGGTTTTATGGTAGAATTAGATTGAAAGGACGTGTTAAGATGAATGAGATTTTAGGGGCAAGAATAAGAAGTTTGCGAGAGTCCAAAGGTTTAACGCAGGAGCAAATTGCGGAAAAAATGAGTTGCAGCAGGCAAAAATATGCAAGGCTTGAAAAGGGCTTGCTGGATATTTCGTATGCAAGCATTTCAACTATTGCGCAGGTGTTAGGCATAAAAACAGAAGAGATAACATCTTCTGTTAACGGTGTCTGCAAAGAGGAGCCAATGTTCAGAGGTGATGGCGAATTATTTCAACAGGACAAATTCAAATATATTAATAATATGTTGGACACATTTTATGCCCATCGGAAGTTATACAACAGTGTTAGGCGGGTTGATGCCGATGAATAAAAACAGACGATTGGCAATTGAAAAAATCGCTGAAAATGTCAGGGACGAATGCAATATAACAGATTATGGATTTAAAGATATATTTGAGGCATCTGAAAAAATTGGGTATCGTACCATTAGGTACCCGATTGGTGATGATGCTTTTTTAGGCTTTGCTATGATAAAAAATGTCGAAAGAATTGTTTTCTCAAATTCATCCCTGATTTTATCAAGGGAGATATTCTCTATTGCACATGAGATTGGTCATCAAAAACTGCATTTATCAGAACAAGGCAGAACGATGATTAAAGATGATGATTTTAATGATAGGGACGAGTCGGAAGTTGAAGCAAATTACTTTGCGGCTTGTTTACTTATGCCTGTTGATAAGGTGGAGAAGTTTATCAGACTTGAACTCAATGATAAAAGCATCGAAATGTTAGACGGCCTGGATATCGCTAGAATACAAACGGCATTTAATGTAAGTTATGATATGGCTTTGATTAGATTGAAGGCGTTGAATGCGATTGATGATGTAGTTCATGAAAAGCTTAAAATGGAAAAGACAAAACAGACGGCTTCCAAACTCTTAAGTGTAATCAGCGGCAATATTGATCTGTGCAAAAAAACCGAGGCGAAAAAGGTGCCGGCTGAGTATTTGGAGTGGGTCATCTCGAATTATAATGATAAATTGATACCAAAGAAAAGCCTTGAAACGGCGCTGGAATATGTAGGTCTAAATGCATATGATGTTGTAATAATTGATGAAAATTCAGATGAAGAGGAAAGCTTTGATGATTTGCTCAGGGGGATGGATTGATGGACGCCTCCCTCGATACGAATGTAATCATTCATCTGTACAAAGCAAATCTTCAATCTGCTTTGTTCAATCGATTTGAAAAAATAAAGGTTTATGAGTTTATCAGAAATCAAGAGATGAAAAATCATGCGGAATCAAAAATAATAGATTTATTCGATAAAGATATTAAAACAGGAAAAATTGAGTTGATTTCTAACGATTATTTAAAACGTATCGGTATGTATAATGTATTTTTGCATCATGTTAAAGACATCAGAATTCTTTTTGACGGTGGGGATCTTGGCGAAGTCTATGCTATCTCAATGGCAAAGACGTTGGGTTGCATTTGTCTGGTAACGGATGATATAAAGGAACGCGGTCCCCATTACACCTTGATGAGGATACCCGATTCTGATGTAAAACCATTTGCATTTTATGAAATACTGTTTTTAGATTACTTAGAAGCGAAGCTGAACGAAGAAGAATTACTAACCCGCTATAAAACTATATGCGATTTATCCGGTTTAACTTGGGACTGTTCTTCAAAGCTCAAAGAATTTTTGCGTCGCTTTGTAGTCGGGAAATATAGTGACAGTGAAAAAGAATGGTTTAAGGATTATTGCCGTATGAATCAGATTAATGCAAGAGAAAGAATCGAAAAAATGATAAGCTATTTGAAAATCACTTCACAGCCGTCGAACGCGGCAGAATGGAGATTAAAATGATAAACATCGGTGTTTTAGGCTACGGCTACTGGAGCCCCATCCTTGTGAAAAATTTCGCGTCCCTTGATTGTAAAATTAAGCGGATTGTCGACAGAAACACGCCTAAACTGGAAGCGGCGCAGGCGCTTTATCCGGGGGTTATCGCTTCAAAAGAGATGGATGATGTGTTTAATGACAGTGAGATTGACGCAGTGGTGATCACGCTGCCGGCAAAGATCCATTACGAAACTGCTAAAAAAGCACTGCTGGCCGGTAAGCATGTGCTGATTGAAAAACCGATGACGGATTCCGTCGAAACGGCGCGCGAATTGGTTGAACTGGCAAAAGAAAGCGGACTTGTTCTGATGGTGGACCACCACTTTTTGTACAAAGACTCGGTCCGGGAACTCAAAAGAATTGCCGACGCCGGCGAACTCGGCAAGCTCCAGTATTTTGATGCGACGCGCATCAATCTCGGGCTCTTCCGCCCGGATGTCAATGCCATGTGGGATTTGGCTGCCCACGATATATCCATCATTCAATATATTTTGGGCAAGGACCCGGTGAGCGTGTCTGCCACCGGTAGGGCTCATTTTAAAAACCAGCAGGAAAACATCGCGTTTATCACCATGTTTTATGAGGATGATTTTATCGCGCATATCAATGTTTCCTGGAGCTCGCCGATAAAAGACCGCACCGTTTTGCTCGGCGGTGATAAGGGCGTCGCTTTGTTTGACGATGCCGAAAGTTTGGAAAAACTCCGTATATATGAAGTGAGTTATGAAACAAAAGAAAAGCCGGGTTCCGCGGTGCCACAAATTGTCTGCGGCAGCGGTCATGTGCGCGTCCCGGAGCCTGACACCTGCAATGCGCTGAAAAACGTATGCGCGGATTTTCTCCGTTGTATTGAAGAAGATGATTACCCCGAGTCAGATGGAGATTTCGGCCTTTCTGTCATCCGCGTTTTGGCTGCTGCAGATCAATCTCTCCGGGCTCATGGAAAAGAAGTTTTTTTGAAGTAATTTGTAGCAATGTTTAAAGGGGCTGTATAAAGCTACTGATTACTCAGCGGCTTTATACAGCCCATTAACATAATAATAAACCTTGGATGATTATAATCCGTTCGAACGCCATGCCTTATGTGTTAGGCTAAGCTCAACATATCACACTGTCTGCCACAAGCGTTTGCGTCGGCTCCGGTTTCTTTTTACCAATATCAAAGCGAATAATTCCAACAGTTATTGAACTGAGGTTAAACACTTCGGTGGCTATCCCAGCATAGGAACCGCTGACCATATTAAATATCAACCAGCAGATGCAACCGGGGTATGAGAAATATCGGATAATATGGGCTTTATTTGACCAAAGGACGAAGGATGTAATGCACACCGCGGCCATGGGTAGCAAGGAATACATGTTTTTCCACGAGAGGATTCCTACCACTATTGACAAGGCGAAAAAAATATAGGGAATCGCCTCACTGTTTGCCCACTTTTTCGTTTCCCTGTTGGCGTACACATAACAGCGTACAACACCCAGCATATTAAGCGCCATACCGGTATAGGCACCGATTAGCCCAAAATGCAGCACCCAGAAGATTTCCGCAACCAGTTGCATTATCAGGATGCCTTTACGGGATTTTTGCTGGAATGACAGGACAATTAAGGTCATCGCGACAAAACCGATTATTTGAGCAACGATCCCCTTCGAACCGGTTCCCACTAAGAACTCTTTTATAAAAATCAAAAAACACACCTCTGGGCTCATTTTTTAAACGCTTTATACGATGGTTGCAAAGCAGTTTATATAGTAGCACACAAGACAACTTGCGGCAATAGCGTTTGATGGTGAAATAGAGCGTTTTGGTGACTTTGGCGATTTATTAGGCAAAAAGACTTTTCAAAACGAAAAAATCTGTTATAATTACACTATACAGGGCACAATGTCGCCTTAAGACCGCTCAATGATGTTGGCAGTTGCAGTGGGGCTGGACAAACTGTATAAATAGAAGAAGTAAGTAACAATTCAAACCTTGAAAGGAAAGTGTAAAACGATGAAAATGGAAAATATCTTTTGGGGAATATTGCTTGTACTCTCAGCGGTGCTTATTATTGTAAGCCAAGTCGTCTCCTTCGGCTCCATTGGTGTGTGGAGCATTCTTGCCACGGTCTTGCTCGTAGCAGTGATCGTTAGCAGCATGGTCAGGTTGGAATTTTTCGGTATCTTTGTACCTTTTGCCTTTTTGTATATGATTTATGCCGAGCCGTTTGGTTTGCCGATGATTCAGCTTTGGGTTTTGCTGATAGCCGCGGTACTCGTCGGTGCCGGGCTCAGCCTGATATTCAAGAAAAAGAAAAAAGAAACCTCGTTTGTCAGCAGCTATTACCACGGTGAGTCAAATGGGAACCCGCCTGTGGTATAAAGGTGGAATTATTGTTTTGAGCGGGCTCTGTTGAGCTTTCGGGCGTATTAAAAACGGACACTGCACAGCCTAACGGTTATGCGGTGTCCGTTTTTGTGAAAGAATTAGCTAATATGCTTTATTCCCGCCAATGACCCGGGTGAACGACCGATATTATTCCATCTCCGGTAGCAGTATCTCCGCCAGGGGCAGTTTCGGCACATAATGGGTATTTTCTTCGTCCCTGTAATAATCTGTTTTGCCGTTCTCGGCTTCGGTGAGTACGATTTTTTCGTTGGGTGCGCCAAGGGCTATAACAAGGCGTGGCAGTATGTTTGCCGGCAGAGCGAAAATTTCCGCCAGGGCGGGTTTGTTGATGCTGCCTATCATACATGCGCCAATGCCTTTTTCCATCGCACCGAGTACGATTGTTTGTGCGTAGATGCCTACATCGGCATCCGGTGAATTTTGTGTAAAGTTTGTGTCATAGCAGATGAGGATGTATGCGGTAGGCTCATTGCCGGGGAGGGGGGGCTTGTTTTTTTGAATTTTAGCCGCCCAGCCGAGGTAGGGGAAAATTCGTGCGCAGTCCTCTTTTTTGTAAACATAAGCGAAGCGTATGGGTTGCTTGTTCACCGAGGACGGTGCGAACCGGCACAGGTTGATAAGGTCTTTCATGTCATTTGCGGTATAGGTTACAGATGGGTCAAAGTTTCGGTAACTCCGGGCTTTTTTGAGTAAATCCAGTAACATGATGCGTACCTCCCTATTTTTATCATGGGTGTTCGGTGTTTTGTTGTTGGGGTACTGTTTAAGCGTATGCTATTTTACCGTCAGTGTTTTTGTGATGGGTTCGGACTGCATGCCATAGGCGTTTTCCGCCACTGCTTTTAAGGTGTAGGTGCCTTTTTCGAGCTTGCCGATTTTAACGCGGACGGTTTCGGGTGGCGGTGTAAAATAATAACCCGACAGCTCCCAAAAATCACCCACCGGGTTTTCTGCCTCATCCAGAACATAGACTCTGTAGATGAAAATAATTTTTCCATCGGTCGAACGGGCCGCGGGGATGTCCACACCATGGGTGCCATCGATGAGCTTTTTTGTTTTTACATCTGCGCCCTCGGCAAAGACCGGTGCGGTAGAGTTTGCGGCCATTTGGTCCGGCGTGTAAGCAAAGGTATCCTTGTCGGCCGGGTTTTCAATCAAGTATTCACATACGAAAGCGTTCGCAATCAAATCATAACCGCGCAGTTTTAAGCGGTTGTTCGCGTCGGCTTCCACCACCCACATTTGAGCGGCCTTTTTGTTGTTTTTGGGGTGAAAGGTTGCGACATCGTCAACGGTGAATTCAAAATAATCCATCGTCCCGGTGCCGAGTGCGGTGAAATCACCCTGCCAGATGGAGCGTGGGTCATTGAGCGGGTAATGCGAATGCCCGGAAAAATCCACAACCTGCGGATAGGGGGCTAAAACATCGTAGAATTCCGGCGCGGTCCAGCGTTCACCAAGTTCTTCCCTGCTACCGTAAACGGTGTTGGACACATGCTCGTGATGGGTGACGAAAACCGGTTTTGCGGGGTCATCGGCGGTGGCCTGCGCAAGCTGTGCGTCGAGCCAGTCCAGCTGCGTTTGGGTGTATTTATCGTCCGTATCCCTATCATGCGTTGTCGAAATGCCAATAAAGTGAAAGCCGTTGAGTATGTGGTGGAAATCCGTCGTGAGGCCGGAAAGGGACTCGAAAAGATCCAGTGCGTCTTTTTTGTACATGGAGCAGTCGTGCGATTTGGCGACGATAACCATCGGCTGTGTTTCGTCTTTGACGCCGGCGTTTATGATGGACTGGAAAGCGAGGAACTCGCTGCGCCAGCCATTGTCCGTGATGTCGCCGGAGAACATAACGCCGTCAAGCTTGTTGTAATGTGCGTCTGCTTGAGCGATAGCATAGCTTGTCCTTAGCATTTTAGCCATACGCCGGCACCGCACATCGCCGGGGACTTGGATGTGCACATCACTCGCGACGGTAAACCTTACTATGGGGATAAAGTTGTCGCCGGGTGCTTCAATTTTGGCTGTACGGGCAAACATACCGGTGAAGTTTGAAACAAGCGTAAAAAATGCAAGCGCAGTTGAAAGAAGTTTGGATAGCATGATTTTCCTCCCAATAAATAATGTTCAGTCGGTTAAAAATCCTTAACAATAGTATAGACAACCGGGGCGGTCAAGTCAAGATAATCGGGCGAAACGCAGGTGAAACGCAAACAAGGTGACAAGAAAAATAGGCTGTGATATAATGCTAAGCATATCTTGCATAAAAAAAAGAAATGGTGATGTTTTGTATTCGGACAACATAGAACTGGCAGTCTACTCGAAAAAAGAGGATAGGCTCAATTGTATCACCCACGGTGCAGGTGTTATACTGGCAGCGGCAGTGCTTGTGATATGCTTAAAAAAGTCGCTGGAATCGGGGGCGCCAAACAAAATCATCTCCGCACTGATATACGGTGGTACGATGATGACGCTGTATGCTGCATCTGCACTTTACCATGGTCTGCCCACCGGTAAGCTGAGAAAAATCGCCAGAGTCATTGATTATTCAATGATATATATCCTTATTGCCGGCACGGCGACCCCCTGCGCGCTGGTTGGCCTTTATGATATACACCGCGGGCACGCCCTATTTGTGTTTTATTTTGCCTGGGCCTGTGCCGCAATCGGAATTTTGATGTCTGTTTTGTTTTTTGAAAAAACAAAGGTATTGCGGATGGTTCTTTACATTGGCGAGGGTGTGGTGATGTTTGCGTCTATATACCCGATTGCCGGTGCGATTGATCAAAAGGCACTCGGCCTTTTGATTTTAGGCGGCTTAATCTATACGGCCGGAACAATATTTTTGCGCCTGGGTAAAAAAAAGGAGTACGCACATACGATTTTCCACCTGTTTGTTCTGGCGGGGAGCGGGTTGCACTTTTATGTAATGGTCAAATATATTTTTGTTTAAAGGATTTTGAATTGATTTTCGAAAAAAAGAATGGTATGATTTACCATACAATTAACAGATAATATTCTTGCTTTAACAGTAGCTGCATTTGCCTGTTAATCTTAAATATTGTTGTAGAAAGAAAGGCGAACGATTGAAGAATACGGATAAAGAAAAGCAAAATGAAACACCCCGAATTCCACTGCCTGAACGCATTGCAACTTTTCCCGATTTTGGTCTGACGAGCGAACAGGTTCAAGAGCGCATGGCGGCGGGGCTTGATAACAAGGCGGTGGATTCGCCGTCTAAAACTGTCCCGCAAATTATTGTCGGCAATATTCTAACCTACTTTAACCTCATATTCGCTGTGCTTGCGGTTTCGCTGATTGCTGTCGGCTCGTTTAAAAATTTGATGTTTTTGGCTGTTGTGGTCATCAACACCTTAATCGGTATCATACAGGAACTACGGGCGAAGAGTACGCTGGATAAGCTTGTCTTGTTGTCCGAACCCAAAGCAAGGGTCATACGGGACGCGGTGGCGGTCGAGTTGCTCTCTAATGAGGCAGTGCTCGATGACATCGCTGTCTTCGTCAGCGGCAATCAGATTTATGCTGACGCTATCTTGCTCACGGGCGAACTGCGGGTGAACGAATCCCTTGTAACCGGCGAATCCAACGAGATTATGAAAAAGTCCGGGGATAAACTCATTTCCGGCAGTTTTGTGGTATCGGGCGAATGCCGGGCAAGGCTTGAGCGTGTGGGTCGGCACTCCTTTGTTTCCAAAATGACCGTCGAAGCGAAAAAAACAAGTAAAAGCAAACAAAGCGGTATGATGCGCGACTTGACACGACTGTTGCAAGTAATCGGCATCGCCATTATCCCGGTGGGGATTATGATGTATTCAAGGCAGACGCGCATTCTTGGCCTGCTGCCCAAAGAGGGGATTGAAAACACGACAGCCGCCCTGATTGGGATGATTCCGGAAGGGCTGTATCTGCTTGTCAGTGTGGCACTGGCTCTGAGCGTTATACGGCTTTCTAAAAAAAATGCCCTTGTGCGGGATTTGAAAAGCATTGAAACGCTTGCACGCGCAGATGTTTTTTGCGTTGATAAAACAGGCACCATAACGGAAAACCATATGGAGGTTACAGACGTTATTGCACTTAACCCCGACGATACGCCGCCGGAGGAGATTGAACGGTTGCTTGCGGATTTTTCAGGCGTTATGCCGGGGATAAATGCTACCATGCAGGCCGTCAGGAAACGTTTTGGCGGCACTCCCTTGCGCCGGGCGGATAAAATTAAAGAGTTTTCCTCTGCGGATAAATACAGCGCGGTGTCGTTCGGCCCGCAAGAGAGCTATGCGATGGGGGCGCCGGAGTTTGTTTTGCGTGGCAATTTTTCACTCTACCGAGAAATGGTTGAAAAATATGCTTCAACCGGCTGTCGTGTACTGCTGTTTGCAAAATGCGCCAACCTCTACAGCGACGATATTCTGGAAACGGTCACTCCGATTGCTTTGATTACGCTTGAAAACCCCATACGCCCGGCAGCAAAGGCAACCTTTGAATACTTCAGCGGGCAGGGTGTGCAAATCAAGGTGATATCCGGAGACAACCCGTTAACGGTGTCCGTGGCGGCGAAGAACGCGGGGATAGAGGATGCGGCAAATCATATCGATGCCTCCGTACTGGACAACAAAGAAAAAATAGCAAAGGCGGCGGAGCAATACACAGTGTTCGGTCGTGTATCCCCCGAACAAAAACGACAACTTGTTATTGCCCTGCAAAAAGCGGGGCATACGGTGGCGATGACGGGGGACGGTGTCAACGATGTGCTCGCACTCAAAGCAGCGGACTGCGGCATTGCTATGGCCTCCGGCAGCGAGGTCGCGTCAAAAGTGGCGCACTTGGTGATGCTCAACTCCGACTTTGACTCTATGCCCGATGTAGTGGCGGAGGGTCGGCGGGTTATCAATAACATTGAGCGAACAGCTTCACTGTTCCTGGTTAAAAACATATTTTCATTTATCTTGGCCATCATTTCGATTTCCGCCGTTTTCGCCTATCCGCTAACACCGGCACAGCTTTCACTTGCGAGTATGTTAACCATAGGCATCCCGTCTTTTTTCCTTTCACTTGAACCCAACAAGTCCCTTGTGAGTGGACGGTTTATTCTAAATGTTATTTACCGCGCTCTGCCGGCGGCGTTGACGAATCTTTTCATCATTATAGGCGTTGTTTTGTTCGATGCGGCTTTTGACCTAAACTCGGAAGAAGTCACAACGATTGCTGCGTTGCTGATTACCACGGTGGGGCTTATTATGGTTTGGAAGGTCTGCAGGCCCTTCAATTTGCTGCGAGCGGGGCTTCTCGCGGGGTTGGTTGTGCTCTTTATCGGTGTGTTAGTAGTTGTTCCGGGTTTATTTTCGATTGTTCCGATTGGTTTTGGCAGTACCTTGATTTTGGTGGTATTCCTCTTCCTTATTCCATCGGTCATGTGGGCATTTTCATGCGGGCTTGATAAAGTAAGCGAAGGGATTCGCTTTGTCATCAGAAAAGCGAAGCTGCTTAAGGAAGATGAAAAACCCGAAACAGCAAGCGCCTGATGAAAGCACTTCATAAAAAAACAGACCTAAAACGCCAAAGATGTTAAGGGGCTGTATAAGCGCCATAACCCCACAGCCGCATGAGAGGTGTGGTCAAACTGAAAAAAATAACCATTATCGCTCTCCTGTCACTCTTGATATGTACGCTGTTTGCCTGCCGTCAGGGCGGCGGGGAGAACAATTATACCTATAAGGCTGTTGACGGCGGCGTGGCGCTTTACCGGTATAAGGGCAGCACAACCATATTCGACTTAACCATTCCGGATGAAGCGGACGGCATCAAGGTCGTTGAGCTTATGGATTTTTGTGCCGCTAACTCACAATACCTCAAAACAATAAAAATAGGCGCAAATGTCGAGCGAATAGGCACTTGGGCGTTTACCAATTGCCTTGGGTTAGAAAAATTTGAGGTTGCCCGGGAGAACCGTTTTTTTGAAACAGATGAAAACGGCGTGCTCTATACAAGAGGTAAAAAAGAACTTGTTTTTTACCCGAACGCGCGAGAAAAATTAATAAAAGACAGCAATGAACAGGTGACGGGCGGCGGAGAATATGAAATCCCCGCAAGCGTGACAAAAATCCGAGGCAACGCATTTTACCTTTGCGGCAATCTCTATAGGATCACCTTTAATGAGGGTCTTGTTGAGATTGACGACGCGGCATTTATGAAATGCACTTCTTTGCAAGATTTTACTTTACCGAACAGTTTAACGACTATCGGCAGGGACGGGTTTTCATTTTGCGATGCGTTGACAAGCGTTACCATACCGGGCAATGTCACAAAAATCGGTGATTTTGGGTTTTACTCAAAAGCCAGCTCCATCAAAAAAATAGTGGTCAAAAGAGCGCGGAATAAAATTCATTGCGGCGAAGACTGGCTGCCAATTATGAAAAACTCCGGTAATGTAAAAGCAAACGTTGCTTATAGGCCTTAAGCGGGAGGGGAGTCTATGATAGTGCCGGGCGAAGCCGAGTTTATGCTTCAAATGGTTGAGGGCATAAAAGCAAACTGGCATAAGCCGAAGGACGGCGATTATGTTAGCAACAAGGAGTTCTTTTACCTGATTCTTGGCGCGATGGGGAGCGGTGGCGTTTCCCAGGCGACGGGCTTTTTTGGCTTTACGGCAACCTGCCTGTTGGTCGGCGCGATTTATGGAATATCCTTTAGAGACATCTATGTCATCGGGCTTATCGGACTGCCGTTGAGCTACATTTTCGGGCCTATCGGTATGATTATCCGCGATAACCTTGGCAACGTGCCGAAAAAAACCATGCGGATGATTAACAGAATTATGATGCCGTCGCTTATTATAGGTATTATTTTATTTTTTGTGCCTCAGCAATACTTTGAGTCTATCGTGCCGGCTTTTCCGCAACTGCTGGGCGGTATTCTGGTGATGAACGTTTTTGGAAACTACTATACAAAAATTGTGTTAAAAAAGTTGTCCGGCAAGTTCGGAAAGTTTCGCCCGTTTGTTATCGTCGGCGGGCTCCCGACCATTCTCAGCATGCTGCTGATTGCATTTTTGCCTTTTGAGGATATGGAATACAAAACGAGGCTTTGGGCCTTGCAACTGATTTTTCATTTTTACAACACCTTCATTTCGTATATTCAGCAAAAAGATAACATCGAAAATGTCATCACGCCCAATACGCAAGAGCGTACAAAAATCATCGCAACCGGCAATCTTATCGCAGTGATTATTCCGGGTATGGTGATGATGCTTATCCCTATCTTGGCAAACTATACCGGCGGCATGGCATCGCTCAACACATACCGGTTCGTTTTGCCGGGCGTTGTTATCCTCTTTACACCGTTGGTGCTTTTTCAGGCGTTTGGTGTCAAAGACAGAGTCGTTATTGAAAAGGAACACAAGCCCAAAGTCAGTATGCGGGAAGGGTTTAAGGAAGTACTGAAGAATAAATATCTTTGGATACTAAATATATCGGGGCTGTTGGGTGCGGTCAGCTGGGGCAGTATCAATATGCTCAACATTATTATTATTTATGGTATGCGGCAGGATTGGCTGCTGGGTATAATGGCGACGGTCGTTGGGATATCCGGCGCACCGGGGAACCTGCTTTTGCCTTTCATTGTTAAAAAACTCGGCAAGAGAAATGCAGTTTTGCTTGCACGCGCCTTGCAATATATCTCTTTTGTTATGATGTATTATGCCATCATGGGGCAGCAGGTGAATTTGCTCTTTTTCGCAATGTTTGTCAGCAACATTTTCGGTACCGTCGCTTGGATGGGCGGCAGAACGATGATGCCGGATGCCTGGGATTATCAGCAGTACATCTCTCACGAGCGGCTGGAGGGATGTTCAAACATCTTCGGCTTAATCACCAACCCGCTCACCATGCTGCTCGCCATGATTGTCCCCGCCGCTTATGCCGCTGTCGGCTTTACGTCCGATTGGAACGTGATGTATTTCCCGGATATCCGCAACAAAATTTTGTTGATCACACTGGCACTTTCGGTGCTGGGGCATACACTGAGTTCCATCCCACTGTTTTTCTACGATTTGTCGGAGAAAAAACACGCTAGCATCATTGAGGAACTGGGGCGCCGAGCCGATGAATTGGACCGGGAAAAAGACAGTGTACTCACGCCGCAGGAGACGCATTGAAATGCTTTTTACGTTGATTAACTAACGATAATAATAAGTCCAATGTGCTGAACTAAGGCACTAAAATATGAGTAAAGCAGGGAGGAGAAATCATGAAAAAAATATTTGCATCGTTCCTTAGTCTATTGCTTGCGGGCACACTGATGGTGTCCGCGCTGACAGCGAGTTTTGCTATTGAGGAAGCACAAGCTCCATTGTTTGTTGACATAACAAGCAACCGAAACAGTTTTATGACCCTTGGTGTGGCGACGTTAAAAGTAACGGTGACCAATATTTCTGAAAAAGCGGTTCATACAGTTAGCGCGGAATTACTCGGTGGGCAACTTGCGCCGCTCGGCAGCAAAAGCATCATCGCGGCGGAATCCGCCTGTCTGCTCCCGGGAGAGAGCATCGGCTTTACTTTCAAAGCGACACTGAATAAAGACGCCGTCGAGTTGGATGGATTGCAACGCTTCGGCCTTAGTTTTGTAAGGTTTTGGTATAAAAATATGCCCATTGTTGACAATGGCTTTGACGATGGACGGACGTTAGCGGATACATCAAGAGCAATCAAGTTCGGCAATTACAATGTATCTGCGGTCATACGTGTTTGGTATACCACTGTTACGGGCACTATTATTAGTGACGATATCCCTGAGGTAGTTGCCTTTTATAACGAACACGCCAATGCGATGAAAACATATCCGGGGCGTGTGACCGTCACCAAATGGGACGGCACAACATCAAAAATCAATCATATTGCCGGCGGTTCTGTTGTGTATGACCTTGTCGAAGATATACTCCCAAATGATTACGGTGAAAAACCCACATTAACCTTTGCCAATGGTTTGAGTGGGACAAAAACTCTTGCGGCGCATCTTCCTCGGGGGTTTAGTAACCTGATGAGTGAACTGGACCCATCCGGAGCCAATGGCGTGAAGTCTGCCACACATACGTATGATGGCGGTAGCCACACCGTTACAATTATCATGAACGACGACATCACCTCTGGACCGACTGCGCTGAGTGATAAGCCGGCCTATGTTTCCAAATGTATGGACACCATGAGTCTTCGCCCGGAAGATTTAGCTCCATTTTCCTTGGCAAACGCGACAGCCAATTACACCGGATGCAAAATTGAGGCCGTTTTCGATTTCTTTGGCCGTATGACCAAACTTGATGTGACCACCCCCGTGCAAATCGTGGTTGATTTAGAATATGTTGGAATCCGGTTGACGAACACCGATGTGGTCGGCACCTACAATGGTAACTATACCTTTGCGTACTGAGGTAAAAGTTTGCCGCCTCCCTTACCATAAACTTTAAACTTATCATGAGATATTGTTGGGATTTGTTGGTATAATTCGATGGTATGTACTGGAATCGTTGTGTATGTTTTTGAAGAACGCACTCCTTGCGACAAGCCGAGCTTGACACCTCCCTCAAGAGGGAGGCAGAGGTTCTAACCGGCGAAAAAAGGACAGCGCAACGCCAAACAGTTGCAAAAACCCCCGCAGCTTATGATATAGCTTGCGGGGGATCACTTCATTATTGGTTTGGCTTACTCTCCGGCAGCCTTCACCGTCTCCATCATTCCCCTGAAAGTATCCGCAATTATTTGTGCGGTTTTGGGGCCCAAGGAATTCGTTTCCTCGTAATGCTTTCTGTCGAGCCGGTCTCTTCCTTCCGTTACGAAGGGGACCTCCGGGTGCAGCAAAAAGTCGTTTGGCGGCACCACATAGCCGGTGAAATCGTTGGCGACACCGAAGACGAGGAGGTTTTCGTCGCCTGCTATATGGACAAGCGGGTCCGGGTTAATGTCCGGTGACTTACCTTCGGCCGAGTGTTCCGCATCTAAGTAGCCACCGTAGCACAGTTCCGGGAAAATTTCGCTGGGTAGCAGGAGCATGTTTAAGTCGCCTATTTGAATATAGGTCATTTCGGTTTTAACGCTAAGCCCTAAGCGGCCTTGACCCGTGCCGAACTTTTCTTTTTTTAATATCCCGACAGAAACGAGGAAGGCTAGCGCGAAGTTATCGGCATTGGCGTAATACTCTTGGCGCAAGACGCTGATTTTTGGTTCCAGCTTTCTTTCATCTTCAATAGCAACGGCGGTATCGGCCAGTGCTTTGCCACCGATTTTTGTGGATTGCACTACATCTTCATCCAGCTCTTTTAAGCGGATAAGCCCGCCGATAGCCCCGACAAAATAAATGGATTCCGCACCTGCCATTTCCAATATACCCCGCCGCAAATAGCAGGCAAAGTCGGCGCTGACAATCGGCGCGCCGAGCATGTTTTCGGTGTGGGAGGCAAAGTTTAACATCCAGACTTCTGTCGAACCGTCATTGGGTACAAAGCGCAGTCTTGTTAAATCTTTGCAAAACACATGCGGTAGGCGCGAGTCCCGCTGAATTTCCGGCGCCTCTTTTTTGCCGTAGAAAATGCAGCCTTCTTTTTTGTTCATGTAGGCTTCTCGAATGACCTTTTTTATGCCGTTATGCACGATGGCCATGAATTTTTTATTCCTGCCACTCTTGGGCAAGGGGCCCCACATGCCGATGGTATCAATACCGGCGTGGTTATGGGTGCTGAGGATGTTGATGGAACGGCATCCCGTTTCCTTGCAAAAGCCTTCCAAATCTTTTCGGATAAGGTTAACGTCATAATCGGTCAACCCTACACTGTCTACCGAAACCAAGACCAAGGCCCCGTGCCCGGAATTGTCGTCAAGCCAAACCGCGCTTGTTGTCATGGGGTCCAGTACGCTTTTGGCGGGGTTATAGGCACTGTAGCCTGCGACATAATACCTTTTTTGTGGAATGTCATCGGGCATAATGTCCGTCTTGGCAAAACCAACGGTGAAGAATGCACTTTTTGCTTGGCTGACGTGGTCGAAAACGCCTTTTGGGATTGCCGGTGGGGGGCTCTCTTTGGCGAGTTTTTTGCCCGCGCGAATCATAGAACTTTCAATTGCTCGGGAGGCTATTTTGAGGAAGCCCATTCCTTTTGCGGCTACCGGCATTTTCATTACTCCTTTAGGAAACTTATTTTTTATTATCAAACATATCGTCAAATTCGCCTGCCATTTGCTTTTTGCCGATTTGTTCAAGCTCTTCGGAGGAGGCGGCGGTCACAGCGGTTGCCGTGGCCTCACGCCGGGCAAGAAGTTGTTCGTACATTTTATCGCGCTTTTTGCCGGTGAGCGGGTACAGGAATTTCGGAAAAACGCCCAGTGCCCCGGTGATAACGGGGATACCGGTGCTCATTACAAACATCCAGAACTTTGTTCGGTCGTCTTGTGTGCCGATGGCACGGCCTTGTTCATAACCGATTTTGCCCATAATCAAATTTTTAACAGTGTTGTTGGCAATGCGTTGAAGCTTGGTGATAAGTCCCCTGGCGACGCCCGTCATTGCCTCAGTGCGGTAGCCGTTTTTCCATTCGCAGTAGTCCATGGCCTCATTGTAAAGTTCGGTCGGGATTACTTTTCTCATGGCATAGACGCACATTTCCAAGCATTCAAAAATCATAAAAGTCGGTATCATCACCTTGCGCTTCATAAAGTTTTTGTTGATGATGCCAATACCGCAAACCGAAAGTGCACACATATCTGTCCACAGGTCTTCAAAAATCCATAGTGATCGGGTGGAAAACCGTTTGCGCAGCGGCCCGATAGCAGCGTAACTCGAGTAGGAGAAAAGGCCGCCCGGGATGCCAACCACCGTTTGCAACGTGGCTGAGCCTAAAACATCGATAAAATAATCTGCCGAACCTGTTCCGATTGCAAACCCCGCAAGGAACTCCGAAAGCGTAATGTATAAGATGGGCTTGTTGGTGATGATGGATTTTAGCCCTTGAACAACGCTTGGGCGCTCTATGGATTGCATAACTCGTTCTTTGGATTTTAGGAAGAAAAACAGGCTTGCTCCTGCAGAGATGAAGTTTGTCGTCAGCCCGAAGCCGAGGAACAGATTACGCAGCTTCCAACCTAAAATTTTATTATTAACCAAGTCCAGCAACAAACCCATGAGTAGCTCCGGAACATTCGAGCCAATGGCCAGTAAGTTTGCCTGGGTAATCAGCCGTGTTCTTTCGATGGGGTTGGGTGTGATGGTGCTGATAAGCCCCATTGAGGAAATGCCCGAAAAAGTCCCTGCCGTTTCCGTAATAACGCTGAAAAGAAAGTAGGCCGTAAACTTCGTTAAATCTCTGTCGGTTGTGCCGGAGAAAATCAAGGGCATAAACCAGTAAAAACAGGATATGAGTGTCATGGGGACCTGTAGCCCGACAAGATAGGGGCGGAATTTGCCCCAACGCGTGCGGGTTTGGTCAACAACAACACCGATGAAGATGTCGTTAACCACATCCCAGGCACCGCCGATGGCGTCAAGCAAGGCGAGGTAGTTAAAATTAATCAGCAGTACATCGTAAATGAAGCGGTTCCTGTACTTGCCGATGTTAAAGCCGCCTGCCCAGTGGTTGAGTATATAACCGGCCGTTTCCGCACTGCCGACATAACGGCGGTCTTGGTAGGAACGGTCATCCTTCTTTTTTGAATCCGGATTTTTTATATCCTGCGTCTTTGTTTCCAAACTGCAACACCTCAAACATTCATTTATGGTGCCCAACATTTTTTAACTCTTCGGATACTGCTATAAATTATATAGAGATTATAACGGTAAGTCAATCGTTTTCAACAGATTAAATGTTTACCTTAACCAACACATCAGAGGGCTGTGAGCGGGTATTCGGGGGGCGTTTTTCTAAAAATTTTGAGGATAAAATCGTTATGATATGGATATTTGCTCGATAAAATGATATAATCTAAAACACTTAGGTTAAGTTACGGTAAGGGGTGTTTTGGCAATGGGCGGTTTTTTCGGGGCAGTTTCCCAAGGGGACTGTGTGACGGATGTTTATTTTGGCACGGATTATCATTCGCACTTGGGCACAAGTAAGGGCGGGTTGGCTTTTTGGACGCGCGATGGTTTCAACAGGTCCATCCATAACATCGAAAACACACAGTTCAGGGCGAAATTTGAAGCCGAGTTGTCCGGCATAAAAAGCAATATAGGCATTGGCAGTATCAGCGACAAGGAGCCGCAGCCGTTGACCGTGCGCTCCCACCTGGGTAGTTATGCAATAAGCACTGTGGGCACAATCAATAATATTGATAAGATTGCCGACAAGGCGTTTAAAAACCCGAATGTTCATTTTCTTGAAATTAATAAAGGGCAGATTAACCAGACGGAACTCGTGTCGGTCATTGTGGACAGTGAAGAATCTTTTAAAGACGGGTTGCTTGCTGTGCAAGATTCGGTTGAGGGTTCCTGTTCTGTTTTGCTCTTATCGCCGGAAGGCATTTATGCATCAAGGGACAAACTGGGCAGAACGCCTTTAATTGTAGGGCAAAAAGAGGAGTATAAAGAAGACGCACAGGGAGGAACTCCGCAGACTTCATATTGCGTCACCCTCGAGTCCTGCACCCTGACCAACCTCGGGTATAAAAATGTTTATGAGCTTGTGCCGGGGGAAATCGTTTTACTGACGGTCGAAGGTATTCAAAAAATCGCCCCCGCGCGGGAGAAAATGCGCATTTGCGCCTTCCTTTGGGTTTATTATGGTTATCCGTCTTCCACGTATGAAGGCACCAATGTGGAGATGATGCGCTACAAGAACGGTGCCGCAATGGCAATCAACGACAATGTGGATGTCGATATGGTGGCAGGCATTCCGGATTCGGGCTTAGGGCATGCTATTGGCTACTCCAATGAGTCGAAAATCCCCTTCGGCAGACCGTTTGTAAAATATACACCAACCTGGGCGAGGAGCTTTATGCCGCAGAACCAGGATATCCGCAACCTTGTGGCCAGGCGCAAGCTGATGCCAATACCGGAGCTGGTAATGGGCAAAAAGCTTTTATTCTGCGATGATTCGATTGTGCGCGGTACGCAGATGAGGGAAACGGCAAAGCTGCTTTACCGGTGCTATGCCAAAGAGGTGCACATACGCTCTGCTTGCCCACCGCTTATTTACAACTGTAAATATCTAAATTTTTCCGCTTCCCGTAGCGTTATGGACCTTGCCGCAAGGCAGGCCATTATGACCCTTGAAGGCAAAATGCCGGAACATTTGGATGCGTACAGCGACCCGGCGAGCGAAAAATATAGTAGTATGGTTGACTGTATCGGTAAAACGCTTGATTTTTCAACGCTTAAATACCAGAATGTTCACGATATGATTGACGCCATTGGCATTGGGGCGGAAAACCTTTGCACCTATTGTTGGAATGGTAAAGAATAACGGTGAAATACACCGACGGAGTGATTGAATGAAAAAGGGATACCGGTCAAAAGACAAAGTAAAATTCTTGAGTATAAAAAGTACAACCACTGTGCTATTAGTATTGTTACTGACCATAACATCTGTTATGGGTGGCTGTGCGGGCGACAATAATTTACAAACAACCAAAACGGGTCCTTCGCAAAGTGCTGTGGACCTACAGACAAGCGAAAGCGAAAAACCCGACAGCTCTGTGAGAATGATGTGCGTGGGGGACAACCTTATCCATTCCAATATTTATGAGCAGGCAAAGGCGCGCGCCGGCGGTGGTGGCTATGATTTTAGTTTTGCATATCGTGGTGTTGAGGGTATCCTTAAAATGGCGGACTTCGCCGTACTCAATCAGGAAACACCGATTGTTATCGGCAAAGAGCCCGGCACTTTCCCGCGATTTAACTCCCCGCCCGAGCTTGGGGAACACATGTTAAAAATTGGCTTTACGGTTATCAACCACGCCAACAACCATGTGCTTGACCAAGGGGTTAACGGCGCGTTAAAAACCATAGAGTTTTGGAAAAGCCAAAAAGGGGCCCTGCTTACCGGTTTGTATAGTGATGAGCAGGATATGAACGAACTCAAGCTACAAACCGTGAACGGTATTGTCTTTGCCCATATCGGCTGTACGGAATACCTCAACGGTATGCGTGTACCCGATTCGGCCCAGCTGAAAGTTATTTCTCCCATCGGAGCAAACATGACAAAAGCCGCCTTCTTCAGCACGATGAAAGATTTGATTGAAAAAGCAAAGGCAAAATCCGATGTGGTTTGCGTTTCGGCGCATTTTCAGCAGGAGGATTCATTCGTGCCCTCTGCAACGCAAGAGGAAATTGTCGAAAAGCTTGTAGAATACGGTGCGGATGTGGTTATCGGTACCGGCCCGCATGTTCTGCAGCCCGTCAAGTTTATTGAACACGACAGCGGTAAACGGGCGCTTGTTATTTATTCGTTGGGCAACTTTATTTCCGCCCAGTCAAAAGCCGCCAACATGATGTCCGGCATTGCGGATGTTCGTTTTGTTAAATCCTCATCAACGGGGCAAACCAGCATTGTATCTGCCGCGGTTATCCCGATTGTGACCCATTACACAAGCGGCTACAAAGATGTGCGTATCCTCCCGTTTTCGGATTATACGCCTGCCCTGGCCGGGAATCACGGGGTCAGAAAGTATCAACCAAAGTTCGATTATTCGTATGCCGAAGACCTCTTTAATCGGGTTATCGGTGAGGATTTTCTCTATCGGGACTGGCGGGAGGCCGCGTGAAGCACGGTGGAGAACGTATTCAAGATCAAATATAGATGTACGGGAGTTTTATAATGACAGGACTTATTGATGTAGGCGGTGGAATGCGCGGCATATACGGCGCAGGCGTTATGGATTGCTTTCTTGAAAGAGGTATCCGCTTTGACTACTGCATCGGGGTATCTTCCGGCAGTGCCAATGTAGCCTCGTTTTTATCCAATCAAAAGGGGCGCAATCTGCGCCTTTACACCGATTATGCGCGGGACAAGCGATACATGAGTTTGGGCAATTGGTTTAAGACACGCTCGTATTTCGGGTTGAATTTTATATACCATACACTGACCAATGAGCTGGATCCGATTGACTACAATGTGTTGCTTTCAACAAAGAGTAAACTCAAAGTCGTTGCAACCAATGCACTTGACGGAAAGCCACACTATTTTAAAAACAAAGATTTTCAAATCAACAACTGCGAAGTGTTAAAAGCATCCTGTGCTTTACCGGCTATTTGTCGCCCGGTCAGCGTAAAAGATACCTTGTATTTTGACGGTGGAGTATCGGACCCGGTGCCAATAAAAAAAGCCCTTGCGGACGGGTGCGATAAGCTGGTTGTCATCTTAACAAGGCCCGTTGATCTTATAAAAAAACGGGAAAAGACCAGGAGCCTGCATCCCTTTTTCCTAAAACAATACCCGCAAATTATCAAAGCACTTGCTGTTAGGCACTCGGTATATATGGATTCCATCAAGCAACTGCTTGAACTGGAAAAAGCCGGGAAAGCAGTGATTATATCTCCAACGCAAAAATCCGCCATGACCTTAGCAACCAAAAAGCCGGATATTCTGCGGTCTTTTTACAAGCTTGGTTATGAAGATGCGATGAGGAAAATAGCCAACGCCGAAATTTAGAGAAATAGGGGGACAAGCATGCCTTTTCAAAAATTAAAAAAGGGCACTTCAAAAGTGTTGATGCCTGTAAAAATACTATTTACTCTATCCAAAGATGATGATGAGGATACGCCGGCGGTAGTCATTGAAAATGCGGAAAACCCTTATATTCAACCCTACGGCAAGCCGCTTATCGCCGCCCACCGCGCCGGTGCAGGCATCGTGCCGGAAAACACCCTCATGGCATTTGACCTTTGCCTCAATTCCCCTGATTTTGAAATCGATTTGTTTGAACTTGATGTGCATTTAACGCGCGACGGGGAACTGGTCGTGCTACACAACACCACCTTTGATGCGACAAGCAATGCGGTTGAAGCTTTTGGCAAAAAAAAGATTTATCCGATTGATTACACGATGCAGGAACTTCGGGTGCTCAACCTTGGGGAGAACTTTGAGCAAGACGGGCAGTACCCGTACAGGGGGTTGAGAGGGGAAGCGATACCGGCGGATTTGCGGGTACACAAGCTTGACGAGATATTGGATTATGTAAACAAAAACGAAAAAAAGCGGCACTATTATAGCATTGATGTGAAAAACAGCGGCGATTTGGGACGAAAAGCCGCTGACAGACTTTATAAAGTGCTTGGCGAAAGAGGTATGTACGGCAATGTGATTGCTGCAAGTTTTAACCCTTCCGTTGCAAAGCATTATGATGCGCATTGCCCCGGTATGAGGCGGTCGGCTGGCCCCTTTGAGGTGCTCAAGTTTTATTTTTACAGCCGTTTAAACACGGACCTTGCTAAAAAAAATATAAACTACTCCTTGCTCCAAATTCCGTACGGTGTGTACCGCAAGCGTGGGGGGGATTCAGGGAAGGAAATTATAAACCTTGGTACCCGTGAACTTATCAATTACGCGCACGCAAACAATATCGCGGTACAGTATTGGACAATCAACTCTGCCGAAAATATGTTAAAATTGCGTGACAACGGCTGCGACTGCATCATGACGGATTACCCGGACTTGGCGTATTCACTTATTGTCAACAAAAAGCAAGTTTAGTGTTTTCCTCATGAAAACTACCCTAAAGCTCAAAAACGCCCGCTTCTCATTTTGGAGAAGCGGGCGTTTATTAAGCTGATTATTGTTCCTTGTTGGTATCGCTGAGGGGATCGTCCCAATACCCTTTGCGCTCATAGTGGTTAAACAGGCACTGCTCGTAATCACGGCTCAGATCGGAATTGCTGTTGTACTCCGGCGAGTTTTTGATTTGCTCGCGTGTCAGGCCGACTTGCACTTGAAAATCATCCCAGCCGATGCTGTCAATCCATTGAGGACAAATCAGTACATGCTTGCTTGGCCACCAGCTTATGGTGTCAATATCAAGGTAACGGATTACCCAGTTCTCGCTATCCACTATAAAATCAGCAATATGGCCGATTTCGCCGTCGGTCGCTTGTAACTTACGCCCTCGAACATTGCCGGTGCTACGCAGACCGGGGTCCAGTTCTTTGTCGCCCTGTGTTGCTTCTTTATAGGCTGTGGTGGCGCTCATGATGTTTGGGTCAGGTGCCCAAATGGGGGGTGTATTCCAATAGGGCAGGTAACCGTAATGGGTGTTGTAGGATGTTTCAAACTGCCGCGTAATGGTCGTTTCTTTATACAGAAGGGGGCTGTCTTCAATTTGTTGTCTGGTTAAATTGACAGCGATGTATTGTTCTTCTTCATTAAGCTCGGTTACCGCCGCTGTGGAAATCAGGACTTGCCTGTCGATAAGCCACGTGCCCGTTTCTGCTGTCAGGTAACGGATAGTCCATAGGTCTTCGTCAAAGACAAATTCTTTTACTTCTCCGACTTCCCCGTCAAGACCGCGTAACATGTACCCTGTTAGTGATTTGGCTTTGATTAACATAAAAATCATCCTTTCGTTTACTGTTTGCTGTTTTACGTTGCGAAACATTCAGCTGTTTGCAGAATCATTATAACAGATATAGGGGCGATTGTACAGGGGGAATTCTTTATATTTGGACCATAGAACGCTAAAAAAGGGGCGTTTTGGGGTTAAAACGGATTAATCAACCTCTCTGTTTTTTACATACTCACCGCTGATTTCGGCCTTGGCTATGCGCGCGAGTTCATCCAGGTCATCGCCGGCCTCTGTGACTCTTGCTGCCATTTGCCTGCGTCTTTCAAGCAAGTCGGCATACATGGAGTCCCGTTTTGGGCCGGTGAGGGGGTAAAAGAATTTGGGTATAACGCCCAGGGAACTTGTGATAATAGGTACGCCTGTACCCAGAGCAAAAATCCACCACTTGGTTGAAAGGGTCTGCGTGCCGATGGTTTTACCCTGAATATAACCGATTTTTGCCATTACCAGGTTATGAACCGTGCTCATGGCAACACCCTGTAACTTGCCGACAAGGCCTTTTGCAACACTCGTCATCGCTTCCATTCGGTAGCCGTTTTTCCATTCGCAGTAATCCATGGCTTCGTTGTATAGCTCTTTACCGATAACATGCCGCAAGCCGAACGTCCACATCTCAACAAATTCTTCAACCATGAAGGTGGGGATCATCACCTTACGTTTTGTGAAATTTTGGTTTATCGAACCGATAGCAAAGACGGAAAGCCAGCATATGTCGGTGTAAATATCCTCACCTATCCAAATCGCTTTTGTGGAAAATCGTTTGCGCATGGGCCCGATGAGGGCATAGCTGATATTCGAAACGGGAGCGGCCGGGATGCCGACAATGGTTTGTAGGGTGGCGGAGCCCAACACATCGATAAAATAGTTTGAACGCCCCGTACCGACACCGAAACCGGACAGGAAGTCCGAAAGTGTAATCATTAAAATAGGGAAGTTATTAAAAATAGCTTTAAAGCCTTGCTTAATGCTTGGTTTTTCGATGGTCTGCTGGACCCTCTCCCTTGTCACATAAATGAAATAGAAGGAGGCGGCCGTAGCGACAAAACTGGTTAAAAGCCCCATGCCGACAAACAGGTCGCGAAGCTTCCACCGGACAATTTTATTGTTGATAAGGTCCATAAAGACGCCCATCATCAACTCCGGCAGTTTTTCGCCAATAAAGCCGGACCAAAAGTTTGCCTGTGTAATAAGCCGCGTTCGGTCAATCGGGTGGGGCGTGATGGTGGACATCAACCCCCCCTGGGCGATGCCGGCAAAGGTACCCGCCGTTTCCGTCACTACGCCGAAGGCAAAGTAAAAAATCAGTTTGGGCGCATAGTCCGCCGCCGTGTCCGGAAAGAAAAACGGCAAAAACCAATACAGCGAACCGATGATGGTTAGCGGTATTTTTAAAAACAGCACATAGGGCTTGAACTTGCCCCAACGAGTCCGGGTTTTGTCCACAAACGTACCGATGAAAATATCATTGATCGTGTCCCAAATACCGGTAAAAATATTGACATATGCCGCAATTTTGAAGTCAATCTTGACAACATCCCAGATAAAACGATTTTGGTACTTGCCAATATTAAAGCTATTAGAAAAGTCGTTTAAGATATAGGCAAATGTTTCTTTACTACCGACATAACGGCGATTTTGGTGAACATAATGGAGCGCTTCTTCTTCGGAAATTTCTTTTTCTACAACAATTTTGTCTTTGTCTTTCCTTTTCTCTTTCTCTTCCAATGGAATCCTCCCTTATTCTTGTTGTGGTTGGAACCTTTTGCCGATTGTACAAGGAGCCTACTTTGTTGGCAATCCCCCGGCAGGAAAAAACGTTCGATTAACATATACAAACGCATATTTGTATGTTAATATGTATTATACAATTATATAATAATTTGTCAAACTTTTGTAAAACATGACGTATGGGGGGTTTGTTGTTGAGCGGACACACGGAATATGACGCCTTTAAAGACAGACGCTATGTGGGTAGGAAAGAGGCCACATCGTACATTGTTTACGACGCTTCGGAAAGCGTACATGCCGGAATATTTGGCAGCCGTTATAACATCGATATTCTTAAAATCAACCTTAACCTTTATACCGTCATCAGCTTGATAAACGGAATCTGGGACGTGATTAACGACTCCTTTACCGGCCCGATTGTGGACAAAACAAGAACACGCTGGGGGAAATTTAAACCATACCTGATAGCGTTCGCCATCCCTTCCCTGATTATGACCGTTTTTCAGTGGTCGTTGCCTTTCTTCTTGGATACAGAAAACGAATATGATATGACAAAGTTCTTCTTTTTTCTGGCGATTCAGATGAGTAACGAGGCTATCGCGACTTTTAGGAATATTTCAAAAACAGGCCTGCTTGCATCTCTTTCGCCAAACCCCGAGGAAAGAGTCCGACTGTTGAAAAATGCGAAATGGATTTCCAGCATTTTTGATAACATTCCCGGTGTATTGCTTACGGTGATTTACGACCTTATGAACAAGGGCGTCATAAAAATCGTCGATAAAAGGCTTTTTTACGGCGGCATAGCCGTTACAGCAGCGGTTATCAGCACGGGTATGGCTATGTTTTTCTTTACGCAAGCCAAGGAGCGGGTGACACAGTCCGAAAAAACGCCAAGTCTCCTTGAAGGGTTGAGGACGATCACCCGCAACAGGCCTGTTTTCCTGCTGATGCTCAGCGATTTGCTTGGTGCTTTTACCCTATCAACCAGTCAAGACAATTATTTTGTCGATGTCCTTGGCTACTCAACGTTCTCTACGCTTGTGTCGCTGCCGTCTATACCCATTTGCCACATAAGTTACACATATGTTAGCTGGATGAGACGCAAATTTTCAAGCCGTGCCCTGTGGATCGTTTCCTCCAATTTTGACAATTTTGAGAGACTCGTTATTTTTGCATTGGGATGCATTGGCGGAACCGGGAAAAACGCATGGTATCGGGACTGGAAAAAGATGTTCATGATAATGGCTCCGCTAGACATCGTGCGTAAATCCTTCTGGGGAGTAAGGAATGTTGTTCCGCAGGAAATAACGTATGAGGCAATAGACTATTGCGAGTGGAAGAATGGCTATCGTTCCGAGGGAATGATTATCGTAACAAAGGGTTTGATGTCCAAAATTGTCAAAAACACCACATCCGGGCTCCAATCGGCCATACTCAGCGCTATCGGCTACAGTCTCAAGGAAGGGTTCGGTAACCAAAGCGATTCGACAAAATTCGGCATTTTTATGGCCGCATTCCTTTTGCCGGGGGTGACCGGGGCATTCAGTATCATTCCAAAACTGATGTACCGTTTGGATGCGGATGAAAAAGAGATTATGTACCGAGAGTTGATGGAAAGGCGCTATAGTAGGGAGAAGCTTAAGGGCTATAACGAGCCCAAAGGGGAGGAAATGCACAGTCCACCCGGGAATAAAGAGTTATAAAAAGCGTGAGGTCAGCAGCTAAAAACCAAAATAAGGCTCCGAAACGGGTGTCATCCGTTTCGGAGCCTTTGCCGATAAAAAATGTATGAATATTTTACTTTACGCTGTCAACCAAATCAACAAAGCGACCGATAAGCGTTGAACCCGTGCGCTTACCCATAGAGACCAGAATCGCCCAGGTATCGCTCACAAAAGTATCATCCTTTTCGTTATACTGAGTACCCAACATGACATAATTCGGGTCAGCGGTCACATACCCGATTGCATCGTTCATCAAGTCACAGATGATGATGTTTTCCCCATACATTTCGCGTAGGCTATCGTATTGGAAGCCGAGCAGACCGGGGCCGCCGATAAGCAGCTCGCTCATAATTTCGCCGGGGCTTAGGAGTATCTGAAGCTCGTGGCCGAGCTCCACATACCCAAGTTCTGTCAGTGCGTAATAAGACCGCGTGCTTTTGTCATAGACAAAAAGGTTATTGGTCAGGGATACCTTGCTTATAGAATTTGAAACATTGTTATCCGATTTAACCAGAAACTGGTCTATGCGGATGTTGAGCAGCGGTGCAACGGTCTTTTGCGCCACAGGCACCCAATCCTCATACCAAATAGTATAGTCCTCATACTCTTCGTTGTTGCCGTAAACATTTACACCGAGCAGGTCACCACAGGCGAGATTTAATGCGGCACATTCCGCCTGTGTGAGTGTGAGCCCCAGTGTAATGTAACCCAGTTCGTGACCATAGCGCATGGTAGCCCCATGAGCGTCAAGCTCAAGACCATCGTTGGAGTTATGGCGGGAGGATGTTGTCGTGCTGACATTACCTTGGATAAATAAAAAATTGGAACCGGTCTTGTTAATGACTTCTTCCATATAATAAATGAAGTCCGCCGAGATATTTTCAACGCCGTAGCTTGTGCTTTCGGGGTGACAACCAAAAGTTGCGATTACGGTGGGCTGAGCCCCTTGTGTGCTGGGTGTGAACACGAGTCTGTAAAGATAGGGGTCAAGAGCATAAGGCGGGGTTCTGTCATAGATATAACCGGAAAGGTCTTTTTTTGCATAGGTCATAGTGCCCGGTTCCATATGAACGTATGCTTCCTTTATGGAAGCGGCGGTTTGGTCAATCATGGTTTGTAAAAAGGTGCTATTTACACCGCTTTTGATGCTACCGAGCCCCGTTATAGAGCTAAAGATGTTGTTGAGAACGGTGCTGGCGGGGGCGCTCCAAACACCCTGCGAATCAAGGCCGCTGTGCGTGTGGGATGCAGAAATATTGATGCTTATAATATTATTGTCTGCCGCAAAATCAGCAACAGCTGCACGGATTTTGCGTATATCGGAGTTTGCGATACCAATGCAGTCAATAACCGAAAAGACGGTTTTGCCCCTGCCACTGCCATCGTCTAAAATAACGGTACGTACCTTGAGCTCGTCAAAGGCTTCCTTGGTGAACGCATAGGGAAGTAGGCTGCCTCTTACATAGGGCGCTGTGCCAAAGTCAGCAGGCATGATGGATTTTTGCGCATAGCCTAAATTCCACCGGGCGCCTGCGGCAGGTTCGTCCAAAAAGGTTTCATTGCCTGCATAAAAATTGTCTTGATCATCAAGGCTAAAATCATCATAATCGAGGATGGCCGGCGATTTTGGCACAGAGATTTTAAGTGCGCCGAGAACGATATTGTTCACCAGAATATCGCTGATAAAATTAACGACCTTGGCGATAATATTGCCAAGAGTTGTTTTGCCCACGGGTTTTGAAGCAATCGATTTTTCCACCGGTGCCTCCGGGTCTGCATCGTCGTTTGTTGCCGCAACACTTTTGCCGGCAACCGCAAGGGTGTCGCCGGCGGTCGCATTGCTTTGTGCAATAAAATCTTCAATGGATGCATAGTTTTGTGCGGCCGGCACAGGCGTGTCTTTAACCGCTGCAACTCCCGTAATGCCGGCGGACAGCACCATGCAAAAGCAAAGCAGCAAGGCGAGGGTAGATTTAAAAGTTTTGTTCATCAAAATTTTCCTTTCCATATAAAAATCAACCTATTAAGTATATCAAATACTTTTGCAATATTCAACCGAAAAAAAGAGATAAATATCGGTGCAGGTTTTATGAGCGTACAGCCATGAAAAAGCGGATTGTTGGCAAATGAAACGCCGATCAAAATTCGGTTGTAGTCTTTGCTTACTTGAGCAAAGAGCATCTACAATTGGTTTATCTCGTCCTGTAGTTTGCCAATAAAAGAAATTAGTGTGTTGAAATCAGGATAATCTCCAAACATCATTTCATTCATGACTGCATAGTCTTCGCGCAGGCTGTCGAGTCTATACTCTGGTGGTAGTAGTTTGATTGTGCCGGGCTTTGCTTGGTCATATCGCGCCCATTTTCTGGGGTAGAACTTTATTTTGAAAGCAACAACTTTTTCCAGCAGTTCCGGGTGGTCATAAGCAACCTGCTTGTTTTCGGAATGAGCGATGCAATATAAGTCGTAATAATGACGCGAATACCGCTTTGGCATCAAGGAGTTTTCCGGGCGATTTGCCTCATGATGCAGTATAGTCACTTTCTCCCAAAATGTTCTCTCGGCCGCCGAGGTCAGAATAAGGCTTGACTTTTGATTAAATACCTTTGGATAATACTCTGCTGAATAAGGTGTGACAGCTTTCTTTACTGCGGGTGTCCATGCAGCCAGAGCACCGATTTCTAAGCGAATGACTTGTAGGATAGATTCAGCTGAGAAAATGTGGGGATATTCAAAGTTGATCGTATTTGGGTCGGTTTCCTCTACGTAAAGAATAGCTTCACTGCCGATGATGTCCGAAATATCTTTTTTGAAAATAGGAAGCAGTTCATCCTGAAGGAATATTTCTGCCCGGAAATTTGCGTCTTTATTGAACTTGTCTTGTTTTGTGGTGCATCTGTCCGTCCAAGGTTCATTCTCTGCATAGCCCAATGCCCGCCAGTCCAGAATCAAATCGATATCTTCGGAAAAGCGGGTAATGAGCCCATAGCACTTTGAAAGACTTGTACCACCTTTAAAAGCAAAGGTATTGCGCCACTTGCATTGATGAAATAAGTAGTCCAGCGTCAAACACACCCAAAAATCCTTTTCTATAATTGCTTCATTGATGCCCAGTTTCTGCGCGGTATTTCTAAAAAGAATGCGTCGATCATCCTCCGACATTTTTGCAACTGTATATACAGCTTTAATCCTCCCTGCAGATATTTTTGATGATTACATAGACCCAAGCCGTTGTCTGCTGAGCCTCTTTTAAAAGGGCTTTCTTTTCAGAGGGTGTGAGCAGGTTTTTTAGTTTGAGCTTCACAGAATCATCGATATTTTTTTTCCCGAGTGCTTTGATTGCTTGGATGACCATCGCTGTTTTATAGGACATCCCGGATATCTCTTTGTTGCTACGATGCTTGAATTCAAGGTCCACATTGCCCAAATTAAATTTTTTGTAAGGCCCATCGCTGATATAGAGCCAATGAGCGGTTACCTGCGTAGAAAGCCCCAACTGATTCAACGCAGTGTTTCCGGCCGGAGCAATGGTCCAGTTGAATTTTCTTGCCAAGGCTACGGCAACATGGTGTGGTGACGGTGTCTCGTATTCTGCAAGCAATTCACTGTATTGAGGGTTGTAATAGACTCCGCGAAGGACTTTTTTGATTTTTCCATAACTGTCTAGCCGATTGAGAGTCTTACGCACTGTCTCATAATCGGCAACTTCCAAAAAATCTGTTGCAATAAAAACGTCTTCACTTCCCAAACGTAAAATCTTTTCGTAAATCAAATCCGAATAAGAAGAATTCATAATTGCACCTCCTCTGTCCCAAATACTATATTATATTTGGGACAGAAAATCAAGAGTTAAATTTGTTTTATCTAATAAAAAAAATACAAAGTGCGCAACGGACAGATATGGTGCTTGAAAATTTGCTCCACCACTACATGTGGATGGGGAGAAGAAAAGCAAGTGTTTTGCCTTTGCTGTCCCATTTTTCGTATTGACAAACGCCCTGCAGACGGTTAAAATAGAAGCGCAAACGAACATTTGTTCGATAGGACGGAGTCAATATGGAACGCTCAATTTTGCATGTGGATTGCAACAAATTTTATGCCTCGGTGGAGTGCTTGCACAGGCCGGAGATACGCCATCTGCCCGTTATTGTGGGCGGGGATGAAGATTTGCGCCACGGCATCGTGTTGACTAAAAACGAGATTGCCGCGAAATACCAAATAAAGACGGGGGAGCCCATTTGGCAGGCAAGGCAAAAATGCCCGGGGCTTGTGGTTGTTAAACCGAACTACCCTTTATACCTGCGATTTTCAAAGCTCACACGGGCAATATGCAGTGATTACACCGACCAAATTGAACCCTTTGGGCTGGATGAGTGCTGGCTGGATGTGACGGGCAGCGGTGTTTTTGGCAGTGGAATGAGCATTGCGCAAGAGATAGGCCGGCGCGTCAAGTTTGAGCTTGGCATTACCGTGAGCATTGGCGTGAGCTATAACAAAATATTCGCAAAACTTGGCAGTGACTATAAAAAGCCGGATGCCGTTACGCAGTTCACCAAACAAAACTTCAAAACACTCGTTTGGCCCTTGCCCGCATCGGATTTGCTTTATGTGGGGCCTTCCACTACCAAAAAATTCAGGAACTGCGGCATCAACACCATTGGCGACATCGCTCAATGCACGCCCGAGTATTTGCGCCTATTGCTGGGTAAGCTTGGCGATATGTTCTATGTTTTTGCAAACGGGCTCGACAGCGAACCGGTCTTGCGCGCGGGCAATACGGCTGTTATCAAATCCATCGGCAACAGCTCCACCGCCCCGCGCGACTTGGAAAACGAAAATGATGTCAAAATTATGATGTATGTGCTCGCCGAAAGCGTCGGGCGCAGAATGCGCGAGCAAGGCTTCCGTTGCAAAACGGTGTGCATCACCGTGCGGGACAATACGCTGCTATGGTTTACGCGCCAAGCCAAATTGCCCGCCTATAGCGCAAACACAAAGGAAATAACGGAAAAAGCCATGGAGCTTTTTAAAAAAAACTATGACTGGTTAAGGCCAATACGCAGCGTGGGCATCTCCTGCACAGATTTTGAGCATGAGCAAGCACCCGTCCAGCTCGACTTGTTCGGCAATGCCGAAAAACGAGAAAAAGCCGAGCAACTGGACGCAACCGTTGATGGGCTTAAATCACGCTTCGGCAACTACTGTGTTCAACGCGGGCTGATGCTCACGGACAGGGGGCTTTCCGGCTTCAACCCCTACAACGACAATACGATTCACCCGGTGGGGTATTTTAAACCGCAATAAAAGCTTGAAAAACAAATCTTCAAGCGGGGGAAAAGGAGGATGAAAATGTGCCGCAAGGTGTATGTAGATGTGCTGATTAAACAAGATAAGCAAGGGCGCATAACGCCGCTTGCGATCACTTGGGAAGACGGTGAGGTGTACGAAATTGACAAAGTGACGGCTGCTTGCAAGGCCGCTTCGCTCAAAGCGGGGGGTGCCGGCATCCGCTACACTTGCCGCATTCGGAACAAGGAAACCTTCCTTTTTTTGGAAAACGACAAGTGGTTTGTGGAGGGGAAATAGATTTCAATTCAGCTGTGTTTATCGAATTTACACTATCCGCACTTTATGAAATTTTGCAGAGCACGAATTCTGACTTGCTCGCTACCGAGCAAGTCACCGAGCAAGTCACCGAGCAAGATAACGAGCAAGTTGGTCGGGAAGAGCGCATTTTGGCTTTTTGCGCTCAAGCGAAAACACGAGCGGAGATTCAAGCTTTTGTTGGCATTTCTCACCGCGAACATTTTAGGGCAAAAATTCTCAAGCCATTGCTTGAATCCGGCAAACTAAAAATGACAATCCCTGATAAACCGAACAGTCGGAATCAAAAATACCTAACCCATTGAACGAAAACCTCTATAAAAGATATTGGTATTATTCTGCAATAAGGGCCTGTACATCAAAAACTGAAGATTGCGTTTTCCTATGGAAAAAACCATGTGGAAAACGAAACAAATAGGGTTGCTCAATATTGTTTGCGCAACCCTGCCTTTTGTGTTATTATAGCCCCAACGATTTGGAGCCTGAAACTGAACAGTCAATGGCGATTTTGAAAAATGAGGGAGGGTGCGTATGGCATCGGATGATAAGCGTGACACCTTAGAAAAAATACCGGCACTCCCGGAAGAAGAAGCGCAAGCGAGTTACGTTCACCAAGACCGTCGTTATGTCGGGACTCAGGAAACGGTGGCTTACCTGCTTAATGATTTTTCCAACAGTTTTAATATTGGCAGCTTTAACAACCGATTTATCTGGGATGTTGTTAAAATCGATTTTAAAATACAGGCGTTTGTCGGTATTTTTACCGGGCTGTGGGATGTCATCAACGACCCGATTATCGGCTTTATGGTGGATAAAACCCGCACACGCTGGGGCAAGTTCCGCCCGTATTTGGTGGGTTTTCAAATACCGATGACGCTCATAGGTTCCCTGTATTGGCTGATGCCGTTTTTCTTCCCGGATACGGGGCCGAGTTATTTGCCAAAACTTATTTTTTACTTTGCCTTTGGCGCCATAACGGAAACGGCGGGGACATTTACCGGCATAGCGAAGTCCGGTTATATGACGACGATCACACCGCACCCCAATGACCGCGCACGCCTTATCGTCATGGCGGAACTGCTCACGGGTTATATGGGTGAGGATTTGCCCAATATGATCATGGGTGTTTTTATTGACCTCGTAAACAATAATATCGTGCAGTGGAAGTTGCGCAACCTCTTCCTCACCATGGGGATGGGGACGGGCATCATATCGTCCATTTTTACGCTGTATTTCTTCCTGGTCTCCAGGGAGCGGGTTATGCAAAATGTGGAACGCCCGAGTATCATACAAGGGTTAAAGGCCGTATTTAATAACTACCCCATTTTGCTCATTACACTGTCGAATTTTTTGGGCGGCTTCAGTATAGGCGGGGGTATTCAGGATTATTTCATCGATGTGTTGGGCTCCGCCTCGCTTTTAACCTTGATTAACATCCCTTCGGGTTTAAACGGCAGTATCAGCTATGCGTTTGTAAAACCGTTACGGGCACGTTTTTCCACAAAGACACTTTGGGTAGTGGAGGACCTGTACACACGCTTTTGGTGGATTTTAGTGTTTCTCATAGGCATTTATAAGAACAACTACAAAAAGCGGCTTTTGATGTGCATTGTCATCGGCACGCAAGCTTGGTTTGACAAGTGGATGTTTGGTGTGAGAAAAGTTGTGGGCGCCGAACTTTTTAATGAGTCCATGGACTATTGCGAATGGAAGAACGGCTACCGAATGGAAGCCACCACCAATGTGGCACGCGGCCTGATTTTAAAGCTTCAGGGGATCGTTATGGGTTCTGTCAGGAACCTCATATTGGCAAAAATCGGCTACGTACAAGGGTTGAAAATCGGTACGCAGGCGGACAATACCAAATGGTGGCTGTTTGCCATGAGTACGGGCATCCCGGTTATAACGGGCATACTGGCTGTTATCCCCAAATTCCTGTACCCACTCACCGGCAAAAAACGTGAGTTGATGTATGAAGAACTTTTTGTACGCAGGAAAGAGTATGCGCATGAAATCAACAAGGCCAACAATCAGCCACCGGAAGTGATAACCTAACGGGAAAATTATTTCGGATATTAAAAAAAGATAAGCCGCGGACACGTAAAAGTGTCCGCGGCTTTAAAAAATATTAGCTGTCTTGTCGCATGTGGAGTAAGCGGTGGCGTTTGTTGACGGCAAACCATTATGGCTCCTGTGCAGTTGGGATTTTTTGTGCATTGGCATATTCGGCAACAGCGCTCCCCGATGGGGCTTTAATCGTTAAGTCTTTATCGTTTGTAAAAGCTCCCGGTGCAATGTTGACGGTTCCGGGGTAGGCGATTACTTCGGCAAGTGCAGTGCAGTTGTAAAAAGCATATTTTTCAAGGCTACGCATACTCTTTGGCAGGGTTACTGTTTTAAGTGCGGAACATTCCTCAAACGCACCTTTTTCAAGCGTTTGCACGCCTTCGCCCAGGGTCAGCGTCTCCATAGATATGCATTGGTAGAATGCGCTGACACCAACGATTTCGCAAGTACCGGGAATGGCAACGGTCTTTGCGCCACTGCATTTTAAAAACGCATGATTACCAATTTTAAGCAGCCCTTCCCGCAGAATAATTTTATCAGCACCGGCACATTTCGCAAAAGCCCAAATACCGATTGTTTCAACACCTGCCGGCAAATCGATGGTGGTGAGATTTTTGCAAAGGTAAAACGCCTTGTCATCAATAACGGTGGGTACGCCGTCGAAAACGGTTGTTTTTAAAAGCTTGCAGCTCTCAAAAGCGGAAATGCCGATATGCATAATTTTTGCGCCCAAACGTATACTTTCAAGTTTTTTACTGCCCATAAAAGCAAAATTGCCAATGGCTTTCACGGTATCCGGCACAACAACTTCAGTGAGGGTTTCGTTGTTATAGAACGATTTATTTTCCAGTGCGACAACCGTTTTACCGTCAATTTCAGCCGGTAGGCTAAGTGTTGAGGCTGTCCCTGTGTACTCGACAATAGCCAGAGTGCCGTCACCGAACTCACAATAGGTATAGTCGCCACTTATAAGCCCCTGTGTTTTAATGGTTTGCCCCAAAATGGTGTGGACAAACATTGTTGCGGGGTCACCGTTGCGCATATCTGCGGCAGGGTTGCAGCCGCAAAAAATAAGCATGAGCGCAAGAAGTATGCCGATGAGTGCGGTTGTGTATTTTTTACTGTTCATCTTTATCATTCCCGCCTTTTTTAAGTAGCCGTTCTTGTCGTCTTTTTTCGGTGTTAGCCTGACGTTTTGCTTCGAGCTCTTCAATTGCTCTTTTCTTCGCATCATGGTTTTCGTCGGCGTGCCTTTTAGCTTCCTCATATTTTGCTTCAATTTCATCCAGATGTCGATAGTTTTCCTGCTCTTTTAGCAGTCTTTCGGCATCAAGCAATACCTTGACGGCGTGTGTGTAATGCGATTTTTCATTCACCAATGCTTTGATGGTTTTTCTTTTCGTGAGTTTTTGGGTGAACGTTTCTTCCGGCAAATCGTCAGCCTTTTCAAGTGCCGCGGCATCCGGAACAATCAGACCGTTTGGGTAAAACTTTTGAAGGCTCTTTTTGCAAGCAAGGGTTGCCCTTGCGTTTGTTATGGCATCACTGCGGATTTCCCTTTGTTCGTAAGTGGTTTTTGGCAGATTTTTTGCCTCTTGGAGGATAGATTTTTTCGCTTTATAAAGCCCATCAACGCCTTGCGTAACGATTTGTTCTGCCCGTTCGGCCTTTTTTTGCATGCGCAAGGTGTTAAACTTGTCCATTTCTTCAATAACAAAGTGGCATACGGATATGTCTTCGTTTAGCTTTTTGTATGCGTGGTTTGCTGTTTTAACTTGTTTGAGTGCGGCTTTCCTTGCCTGCATTTCTGCGGGGGTTGTTTTGGGCATGTCATGCGCTTGGCGGGTTCTTTCCTTGATGATTTCGCGTTTTTCTGCCTCAAAGTTTTCGTAATTCTTTTTGGCTTGTTTTATTGCCTCTTTCTTTGCTGCTTTGTTTTTTGCAGTATCTTCAGGCAGTCGCTGTGCCTTTATAATGTCGTCTTTTGTCGTTATTTTAAGCCTATCGACAAAAAGCTCGTTTGCCTCGTTAATGACATCTATCGTTTCCGCCAGATCTTCATCCTTGAGCACCCCGTTGCCGTAATCTTCGAATAAAGCGCGGATTTTTAAAACGCTGACGATGCCTTTTTGCTTGACCTCGGTTAAATCATAGAAGAAATAGGGCACGCAGTTAAGCGCGGCACCTATAGCTGCGGCAACAATCAAGACATTGAACATATCTTCCCTAAAAGAGGCAACCTCCATCACATCGTAGTTGTCCCGCAGGCCGAGGCTCTGGTAAATAAAAGGAACAACCATACCGGTGAACATACCGATAACACTGCCGATGATACCCACGGCACCAAACATACCATCAATGCGCTCGCCTGTATAATAATGTTGATAGTCGCGAATATCGGCATTGATGCCGGGACCATACACATTGGCAAAAGAGCTGACAAAACCGTTGAGGTAATAAAGGGCAATCAGTAGAACAAGATTTTTATAGAATGGCAGCATCGCGGCTATCAGGAAAACATTAGCGACATTACTCCAAATAAGTAAATTGCGCTTGCCAACTCTTCGGATAGCGAAGGGGGCTAAGATTAGGCTCCATAAAGCCGCGTTCCCAATCAAGACAGTAACAAAACCGTAGGTTCCCATTCTGTCGGGATAACCGTATATAAAAGTCCAACCGATAATAATACCGACCGCACCTTCCAAAAAACCGAGCCAACCGGCAAGGGACGTTATCCAAAAATACTTGTTTTTTGCAACCGCTCGGAAAGCATCGGAAAATTTGAAGTGCGATATATGTGTTTTAGCTTCAATAATCCGTTCTTTTGTTCCGAAATAGGCCACATAACCCAGCGCAAGGCCGATAATGGCAACAACCGGGTGAATAATTCTGTAGGTGTTGATGTTGTTAAGCCCGCCCGTTAGCTTTGAAAGCGCGGGAATAAAAGCACCGGTCAGCGACGGTGCCATAGAGCGGATAATAGTGGAAACGGAAATAATATCCGTGCGTTCATGGCTGTTGGGGGAGATGACATTTACGATATCCGAATAGGCCTGACCGTAAAACGGCGAAAAAAGCTGCAACAGATTGTAACAGATGAAAACGGCCGCTACCTTGCCTGAATAGGACATGGTTTCGTATGGCAGCCAGACAAAAATGATGGAAAGAATGACCGTCGGGACCCCCATAAGGGCAAACCACGGTCTGAATTTACCTGATTTGAATTTTGAACTGTCAATCAAAAACGAGCGGATAATAGTGATGCCAAAGCCGATAATGGTTGAGGCAATAGCCATGTATTGGAGGTCCATTGGCCTGATGCCGATGGTGCTGCCCACGAGGAAACTGGTGGCCGTCAAAGCAATCAGACCTGCAAAATACAATACAAATTCCTTGCCCATGCCACCGATCCCATACGCGGCGATTTCTTTATAGGCGACTTGTTTGCCAAGCGGCGGGGTATTCCAATGCAGGGCAGTGGTATTGTAGAGGGATGTTGCTTTTGTTTTAAGCTTGTTTTTCATTGAGGTCGCACCTTTACATCAATATCGTAGAATGGAACTCTGCGTCGGCAAGGCTTTGTACCAAATCAATCTGACAACCCGTTCATTGTACACGCTTGCGGATGCTTTTTCAATATTTGACCACGTGGCGCGGCGTAACTGTTGGCGTGTTAAATCTTCAACTAAAAAAGCAGGGATACACACGAAAACCGTATCCATCCCTGCTTTTTTGTTTTACTATAGGTATTTTAAGTACTTTAATTATTTTCCGTTCTTGTCGTTCTTGTCTTTCTTATCCTTTTTCTCTGATTTATTTCTCTTTGCGATTTCTTTCTCGTGCTTTAGGCGCTCAATTTCGGCAAGGCGTTCCGCTTTTACTCTATCGGTTTTTTCCTTTTTAAGGCGGTCGTTTTCTTCCTTGCGGACTTTTGCCTCGTCGAACATCGCTGCTATATCATCAAAATGTTGGTAATTTTCTTTCTCGGTCAAAAGCTTCACAGCATCCTGGTAGGGTTTGGTGGTGCGCCTAAACAGCGAGTGCTCGTTCGTGGCTACCTTTATGGCTCTGTTTATTTCTTTTCTTGTGACTTTAAGGTTTCGTATGTCTGACTTTGCCTGCAAAATACCGGCTTTAAAGTTTTTGCTTTGTGCGTCAAACAATATTTGGTATGCGGCCTCCAGGTCTTCTTCGATGTCGTCCGATTGTTTGAAAAGCTCATCAAAAACGGATGTATCGAAAACTTTTATTCCGTCTTTATAATTCTTGTAAATCAGATTTTTGCTTGCTAGGCGACTTTTTGCCAGACGAATGGCTTCTTTTCTGATCTTCTTTTCTTCGGGGGTTGTTTTGGGCATTTTCTTTGCTTCACGAAGCACGGACTTATCCACATTAACCAAACCCGGTAAGCCCGCGGCAACAATCTCTTGCGCCAGCTCAACTTGTTTTTGAACAAGCTCGGTTTCAAACTTACTCATTTCTTCAATAACCATTTGTGAAATTTCAATCATCTTGTTGTGCTCTACAGCTGCTTCGCGTTCTTTTTTTGCTGAGCGGACTTGCATTTTATCGCCGGTCTTTTTGGCCGCGTCAATGCCGGTGGAGTGCTCATTCATCACTTCCAACGCCGCATATGTCCTTGCTTCCCGTACCAGGTCAATTGCCACGACGAGGTCTTCGTCCGACAGTGCATCGTTGCCGTAGTCTTCAAACAAGGCTCTGATTCGTAGCACATTGACAATGCCGCGCTGCTTCGTTTCCTTCAAGTCGTAAAAGAAGTAGGGGATTACATTCAGTGTAGCCCCAATAACGGACGCTACAATCAATACGCGAATGAGGTCATTATAAACGGCCGGGTTATACAAAATGTCATAAGGGTTTGCAAGCCCATTGTGGTCGTTAATGCCAAAGTGGCTGTAAATAGCAGGCAATACAGAGCTTGTGCCAAGGGTAACGACACTGCCAACGAGCCCGACGGCTGCAAACATACCGTCAATTCTTTCCCCGGTTACATATTGCTGGTAATCACGTATGTCCGCTTGTATGCTTGGGTCAAGCACGTGGACAAACGACCCGGCAATACCGTTTAAGTAAGCGAAAACCAGCACAAGCCAAATGTTGTTGATAAACGGATAAAGGGCGGCTATAAAAAAGATGTTGCAAATATTGGTATAAATCAAAACATTCTTTTTACCGTATTTTTTAATTGCAGCGGGGGCGAACATCATCCCCCAAAGTGCTGCATTGCCCACAAGGAGCGTTATCAGCGAATATTGCCCGGGCGTTGCCATTTTACCATATTGGTAGAGCCAATATAAAATTTGCCCTTGAGCGCCTTCCAAAAAGCCAATCCAGCTGGCGAATGCCAAAATCCAAAAATATTTATTTTTGGCAACAGCGCGGATGGCATCCGTAAATTTAATTTGAATAATATGCGTTTTCGCCTGAACAATCTTTTCTTGCGTGTTTGCGTACACAATATAGCTGACAAACATGCCAAAGATGGCTATCGGTGGGTAAACATAACGGTACAGGCGGATATCGGTGAGGTCGCCATTCGTGATTAATTTTGCCATCAACGGCATCATTGGGTTGATAATCGAGGGTGCGAGGGAGTAAATAACGGCTTTGATAGCAACAACATTTGTGCGTTCCTGAGAGTTGGGTGACAAGACGTAAATCAGGTTTTCATAGGAATCCCTGAAAAAATTGAAAAAGAACTGAAAGGCGATATTAAACAGCAGAATGACGGCGTACTTGACCATCGGTTCCATTTTTTCGTATGGCATCCAGACGAAGGCGGTAGCGAGAATCACGCAAGGGATACCCATTGAAACGATAAAGGGACGGTATTTACCCTTTTTATTTCTTGTATTGTCAATGATATTTGCCCGCAAAGCCGTCAGGGGAAAGCTGGATATAACGCCGAGGACGAAAAGAATATACATTGTCTTCGGGTCAACGCCAATGGTGTTGCCGATGAG
>CAZMSM010000011.1:0-43642 GCA_964568955.1 uncultured Eubacteriales bacterium
ATGTATTCCCTGACGATGTCGCTGAGCCCCATATCCTTTTGCAGGAACAGGGTAAGCAACACTCTTGGGACAAGCTTTATAATGTCATCCATAAGCGCTGCGGTGCTTAAGTTTAGTACACGCCACTGGTCCGGGAATGTACCGTCGTTTTGGATTTGATTGCCTTCGTCGTCAAACAGTGCCACGTCAGACATACCAATGCCCGGCACGACAATAACGGGGTTGGATGAGCCGGTGAGGGCGGCTTCGGCTTGTGTTGTCTCACTGAGTGTGGAATTTTGTGCAGTTGCCGCGGTACCGGTGATTGTGCCGGCTGCCATGACGCCGAACACCAGGGAGAGTGCCAATAGTAGGGAGATGCTTTTTTTGGCGAGGTGCTTCATTGTAGTGATCATTCCTTTCTTTGTGTAAAAAATGTTTTACGATAAAACTCATTCATATTCTAGCATAAGCGCGTGTGGTTTTCAAACCTTTATCTTACTTTTTTGCAAGCGCCTATTTTTGCCGCGTCTAATCCTACCATTTTTAAAGACGAGCGGGTATAGCAGGCAAAAAATCACGAAGGACGCAATCACCATTTGATTTGCGATGTCGTTTGTAGACCGGAAATGTTGCCTGTCCGGTGTGCCTGCGAAAAAATACAGGAGTATATGCACAGCGAAATAGATAGGTAGTGCGATGGTACAAAAACGGTTGAAGTCAATCGATTGAAGCCCTGCACCCTTCTTTTTCGCAATAATAATTATCGCGATAAGAAAGCCCACGCTCAGCCCGGCAAACAAGGGGATAAAAAGCTTCGTGTCCTCATACCGTAAAGCAAAGGGCCTGACCAGTGTGGCCGAAAAACACAGGCCTAAAGTGAATGCGAAATTCAAAATTCCGTATAGCCATTCGGGCATTTTTGCGGTGAAGGGTTCCTCTTTGTCTGCTGTCTTGGCAAGGCGGTCAAACGGGCGTAAAACAAAAATCAACATCAGCAAGCCGCCTGCCAAAAACCCGGTGGCGTATTCCCACATGGACCATCCGCTGAACTTCAGTAGCGTGTTGCTGAAGGTTTGTTCCATACGGTAGCCGCCTGCGGGGAAATACAGCAGTAAGTCCGCAAATGTGATAGCAAAGGCAAAAGCCGCGCAAATACCGAGTATTACCCTACCACCTGTTTTATCTTTGAGCCCAAAGCGAACCGTCAGCCAAACAGCTACAGCTGTGATGGCGGAGGAAATGATGTTGATGGATGTAAAATAATTTCTGCCGCCGTGGATGGCTTTTGCCCACGGATGGTCAAAGTAGTGCTGTATGTACATCTGCCACGGAGTGGCGTCGATGCCGGACTGGCGGAGCCCTTGTGCAAACAATTCGCCTGCTTGTGGCTGAACAAGGTCTAAAACAAGCGGTGAAAGGGCGGCTCTTGCCACATATTTAACAGCGAAATAAACCGTAAAAACAAGCAAGATGTCTTTCCAAGTATACGCTTTGTCGCTGAAAAACCGACCCAGGAAAAAAGCGAAAAGTGCCGCCATGCCAAAACCCAGGCACAACATGATGAACACACCGGTGAAGGGGTTGATAAATACCGTTATCATCTGCCCGTCTTCGCCATAGACACCGCTTTCAAGTATGCCGGTTATTTGGCCGTTGAGTGTGCCCCAACCGGGCGTGGTGAGCATGAAGGAAGCGGCCGTCAATGAAAAAAGCAAAAAATTGATTTTACGCCTGAAACCGAAAATTGCAAAAACAAGCAACAAAAATACCACGGCGCAAGTGAGTAGCCCCCAAGCGGCGCCGTAGCCATGGTCACCTCGTAAGCGCCACATGGCGCCCATAATCAATGCCCCCATCAAGACTACCGCCGCTTTCTGCAAGCGGGACAGATCAACGGGAGCGATAGAATGCACGACCGGTGCATCGCTTGTCATAAAACTCCCCCTCGTTTTTAATATGTACACTACAGTCTAATGCCCGTTGCGGAGAAAAGCAATACAAATAAAATAAGCGGGCGGTGTTCACACCGCCCGCCGGGCAATGAATGGTTGTTAAAACAAGTCGGCGTACCCTTTGGCACCCACATAGCGGTAGGTTAAATCGCTTGCCGCTTTGAGCACACTTTCAATAAGTTTTGAAAAGAAAACCTTGACAGGCTCAGACTCGACAACCGTTGGGGCTTCTCGATAGCCGATTTTAATCAGGATGTCTTTGAGCCGCTGCGTCGCGGCGTTAGCCACGGCTTGCTCACCAATGGTGGCCTCTAAGGCATCTTCAGCTTGTGCGATGGCGGCATTGAGCTCCGCGAGGTCTGTGGGGCTGATGTCATATTCTCCCGCCACGTGGAGGGCCAAGAGCTTTTGCGTGTCCGGCAGTAGAAAACGACGAATTTCTTTGCTGTCCGACCCGGTGTTGAACTGCGGGAAGCGTTGGGGGTCGGAATTAATGTCTATAAAATCAGGGTTGGTGAAAAGTTCGCGTACCAAGTTTAGGCAAGCGGCGTTTTTGCCGGCTTGCTCATGGTCTTGATTATAGAAAAACCAGCTGTTATCCGGCAAAACACAAGTAGATGCATCCAAGCTCTTATCCGGGGATATATATTTGCTCCCGGCGTGGGCGGCAAGGTAATCGGCCGGCAACTGTTGGCCTGCCGGTGCGGCGGTGACACCAAGGGCTGTGGACTGTACATGGATTACCCCGTCGGAATTAACGGTTTTATCGGACTCGATGAGTGCGAATAGGCTTGTGGTATCGCTGAACTTTAAGTTGTAGCCGCAAACATTATGGATAATCGCGTTCTTTTCATTCATCATATAATGAATATTATCCGCAAGGTTTAGCTGTGCTTGGTAAAAGGCGTCGGTTTTGGCTCTGCATGCGGCATATTCGGGGTCTGCAAGCCACTTGTCCGCCAAGGCGGGGTAGTCTTCCTTGGGCAACATCGCCCAGAAGTTCGGTGCGCATCGTATCATGGCATCCATAGCACCGTTGAGTACGGCGTCCAGCGTGTCCAACAGCACCTGCCGCGGTATCAGTCTCATGAGCAGGTTTACCAAGTAACCCGTCGTTTTGGAGTCACCGTCTGCCAGCGCGGTGGGGAAAAAGTCGCGGTAGAGGGATTCGTCCGAAAGATCAACATTTTTCGCATAAAGGTCTCGCAGAGCCATAGAACCGTTGAGTAGCGGCACAATGTTGACAATTCTTTCAACATCACCTTTGTCCTTAAACTGTTCGACATAAGCGGTGAAAATAGAAGCACCGAGGCTTGCGTTGAGGATATTAACCTGATCGTGCCCGGTCTGCTCTTTGACCGTTTGAATGAATTCATCAAGTTCCCGCGCAGTCTGCATGGGGTCGCCGATGATGTTAAAGGCAAAGTAGAAAACATGGTCATAACCGATAACATCACAAATGCCGCGCAGAGGGATGTTGATGAAAAGATGATTAATCTCATCATCGTTAAGCTCAGCAAAGGATTTTTCGTACTTGACCACCTGCATGTTTTGTACCGGTGTGCCGTCTTTGTTGGTTGCCTGCCGCCAGAAAGCGGATTTGGCGGTATTATAGATGGCGTCGGTAAAACCGTTATCTTTTTGTGTAATCAACATTTTTGCAAGCGGCAGGGCCAGGTTTTTAAGCGCCATCTTAAGCACTTCATCCTCGTCAATCATAAAGCCGCCCTTGATATAGGGCTTGCCATCGGAACCAAGCACGGGGTTGCCCATGGCGTCAAGCAAGGCAACATCGGAATCTGTAATGCCGGGGACAACAATAAAAGGGTTGTGCGGGCAGTCGCAGCCATCCTCCACCGGTTTTGTCAACGCTTTGGCATCCAAACCAATGGTATTCGCTCCAAGCGAAGGGTCGGCCGTATATACGGTTTTTCCGCCGGATTTCGCACCCTCGCTACGGACGCTGACACTCTGCCCACAGGCAGTCGAGGCGTTGACACCAACAAGGGAAAAAACCATAGCCAAGCAAACGAGTAGCGCAAGAGACCTTTTTAATGTTTTACCCATTCTAATTTCTCCTTAACTTGAAATTTGTATAGAAAAATTATATCAAATTTTTGACAATTTGCAACACCCACAGCGGATTTATTGTCCTGTTAATCCTGCTCGGCATGCGTCTTTAAATAGTTTGTCAAAAACTCCGCGTCTTTAATTTCGAGACCTTTTTCACCGGCAAGCGACTCCAAATGATGCAAAAACTCGTGCTTAAGCGTGTGGGTTAGTCGCTCACTTAGTTGTTCCTTGCTCAAATAACCATAGATTTTTTCAAACGAACCGTAATAGATGGAAATGTATCGACCCAAATTCCCGCCGCGGTGATAGGTACCCAAAATATACAGGTTTTTGCCGACGGGGTTCACTTTCGCTTCGGGCAACAGAATAATGCCTCCGTTGAGCTCGTTGAAAAGCTCTTTCGGAAATTTAGATACTATGTCATCCAGCATTTTTTCCATTTCAGCGATTGTAACCATTCCATCACCCTTCGCCTTGCATCACTGCAAAGGCACAACGTATGCCATCCACACCGGCGGAGACAATGCCACCTGCATAACCCGCACCTTCCCCGCAAGGGTACAAACCCCGCGCTTGTTCTGTCTGGTAAAATTCATCCCGCAAAATACGAACAGGGGAGGAACTGCGTGTTTCCGGTGCTGTCAAAACGGCTTCAGGCATAGCGAAACCGACCAGTTGTCTATTCATGCTCACAAGTGCCCCGGCCATGTTGTCCGTCACGCTGCTTGGTAAAATTTGGCGCATGTCACTCATGGCAACCCCCGTGGGGCAGCTTGGCTTTACTGCGCCAAGCTTGGTAGATGGTGTATCTTTCAAAAAATCACCGACCAATTGTGCCGGCGCGGTGTAATCTGAACCGCCGAGCTTAAAAGCTTTCTGTTCAATTGCCCGTTGTAAATGTATACCGGCAAGCGGGTGGTCGCTCCCAAAATCTTTTGTATCGATGCCAACGAGTAGGGCGGAGTTGGAGTTGCTGCCGCTCCTTGCAAACGTACTCATTCCGTTGACCACCAGCCCACCTTTTTCGGATGAAGCGGTGACAACCGTCCCACCCGGGCACATGCAAAAAGTATAGGCACCCCTGCCGTGCAAAGGGTGGCAGGAAAGTTTATACTCCGCCGCACCCAAAGCAGGGTGGCCGGCAAACCTGCCGTACTGGGCTTTGTCAATCATTTCACGCGGATGCTCAATTCTGGCACCGACGGAAAATGGTTTTTGTATGATTTTTATGCCCTGTGAATACAGCATTTCAACCGTATCCCTCGCGGAATGGCCCATGGCAAGGATGAGGGCGTCCGTTTCTATCTCAATCTCCACACCCTTGTTATCTGTGTAGGTTATGCCATGGATAGCACTGTTGACGACTATCAGCTTTGTCAATCGGCTTTCAAAGTGTACCTCGCCGCCGAGTGCCGTGATTTTGTGTCGGATTGATTTAACAACACTGCGTAGCTTGTCCGTACCGATATGCGGTTTTGAGGAAAAAAGAATTTCCTCCGGCGCGCCGTTTTCTACAAAGTCCAACAAGACCTTGCGGCAGAGCTTGTCTTTAATGCCTGTTGTCAGCTTGCCGTCGGAAAATGTACCCGCACCGCCTTCGCCAAACTGCATATTGGAGTTTTCATCAAGCACTCTTGCTTGCCAAAAATTCTTTACATCCGTCGCGCGCGCGTCTACATCACGCCCGCGCTCCAAAACAATCGGGCGCAGTCCGGCCTGGGCCAAAGTCAGCGCAGCAAAAATACCCGCGGGACCAAACCCGGCAATCACCGGCCTGAACGTACTGTTGCGCTTGAGCGGCACGGCGGCATATTCAAAAGGTTCAACAAGAGCAAGGCGGGCAGGGTTGTGTTTGGTGAGAAAATCACTTTCGTTGCCGAACATTTCGACCTCAACATTGCAGACAAAAAATAAATCTGCTTTATCTCGGGAATCGACAGATTTCCTCGTGAGCTTGAGCGATTTTATCTGCTGTTCGGTACACTTGAGCACGCCGCAAGCCGCGGCAATAAGCTCGTTATGACCGCCACCCAGAGGAATTTTTAACTCATTAACCTTTAACATACGTTTTGTAAAATCTCCTGACACTAAAATTTAATAAAAGATTGTCGGCGTACCGAACATCGTTGATATACCGACAAATAGAAAGTGACAACCTGTGATTAACCCAACTCGCCCGCGAGCAGGCCCGATGACCAAGCCCACTGCAAATTAAAACCGCCACAGCCCCCGTCGACATCCAATACCTCTCCGCAGGCGTACAGGTTATCCGTTTTGCGAGACATTAAATTATACGGATTAAACTCACTTACATCTGCTCCGCCGGCGGTCACCTGCGCTTGGGTAAAGCCGCGCGTACCTGTAATGTCCAGACGAAAAGCTTTGATTGTTTGAAACAATCTATCCAACTGCTCTTTGTTTAAAGAAGCGACACGCATAGCGAGCTCACGAAAACCGCAAGCTTTACAAATGACTTGCCCAAGCTTGCTTGGCAAAATTCCAATGAGGAAATTGTCGAGCGGGAGACCGGGGTTTAGGGTAGCCAATTCAGTTGAAAATATGCTTAACTCTTCTTTTGACAAGTGGGGCGCAAGGTCTAAAACAGCGTAACAATTGCCTTTTTTTCCCTGTGCAAAGTATTCGGCGGCGGCACGGCTGACGTCCATTGCCGCGATGCCGGAAAGACCGTATTCGGTGAACAAAATTTCTCCGTTTGCAGACATTTCCTTTTTGCCCTGTGCTTCAACGGCTATATTTGCGTTCACTCGTATGCCCTTTAATTGCTTTGGATAAGTGTTGTCGGTATTGAGCTGCACGAGTGTCGGGAACAAGGGCGTGGTGCTGTGCCCCAACTGCTTTAGCAAAGGGTAGCCACTACCATCCGAACCGTGCACGGGGGACGCCTTGCCACCGGTTGCAATGATAATTTTATCGGCACAATACTGAATGCTTGCAGTGTTTTTAGCATCGGTTTTGCCTGCTGTGCTGTCGGTTTGTGCGCAATCCACTGCAAAACAGCCGTCTTGAAGGACATGGATGCCTTCGACCGTAGTGCCACACAAGAGGGCAATACCCAGTCTTTCCGTTTCAAAACGCAAAACATCTAAGACGGACGTTGCGGTGTTGCTCATCGGGTAAAGCCTGCCTTCACTGTCCCGGACTGTTAGCAGCCCGAGTGACTTAAAAAAAGACAAGGTTTTTTCAACGGAATATTTTTCGAGCGCATGCTTTGCAAAATCAGCGTTATGATAGGGGTGAGTGGGCGTATGAATATTGGAAAGATTACAACGCCCGTTGCCCGTCGCAAGTATCTTTTTGCCAACACGTGGCATACGTTCCAAAACAGCAACAGAAGACCCCTTGTTTGCCCGAGCGGCCTGTATGGCGGCGCAAAGCCCCGAAGCACAGCCCCCAACGACTATTACATCGTATCTTTCCATAATCCCTCCGTCAATTCTGTTCCTCGCGGGTGTTCTCAAGGTAGTGGAATAATTTCTCGATCGTTTCTCCGCTCATCACGTGTTCCATACGGCAAGCATCTTCTTCGGCTGTCGCTTCACTAACATCAAGTGTATCTGTTAAAAACCGCTTGATGAGTAAATGCCGTTTAAGCACTTTTGCGGCCTGGGTTTTACCCTTGGCCGAAAGTGAGATTTGCCCGTAAGCTTCATGAACGACTAAGCCTGCCTCCTTGAGTGTACCGATAGCTCTGTTGACACTCGGTCGCGACACCTTCAAAAAAACGGCAACATCCGTCAGGCGGACTTCACCGCCTTGCTGACCAAGAACATAAATCGCTTCAAGATAATCTTCAAGCGAAGATGACATTTTAACCATAACAGGTCAACTCCTCTGTGATAAAAATCCGCGAAAACAGGTTGCTGTCGGGTTTGCTAATCTTCATCTTTCGATTGCGGACAATTTGAACGTTGCTCCGCACTGCAGCTTTCTTGATTTTCACAACCACTGCAACCCGAGCAGTTTTTGCCCCGTATTTCTTTAACTTTGCTGTAAATCAGCAGCGCAACCAAGGCAATCGCAAGAATCAAGATCAAAATCGTAATAAAACGGCCCATTTTACCCCGTCCTTTCGTGCTGTGACGATGTGTCGGCCGGCTGAATTTTTACAGCGCCATAATCAGTCTGCCGATGTTATAAATGCTTAAGCTTACAATCCAAGCAGTCAGCGATTGAAACGCGATTGTAGCAAAAGTCCATTTTAAAGAATTCATTTCACGGTGAATGGCCGCTATAGCTGCGGCGCAAGGCACAGATAGCAAAGAGAACACCATCATCGCATACGCTGAAGCGGGGGAGTAGACCCCTCGGAGCACATCAAACAGACCTTCACGCCCGGTGTTGTAGAGGATAGCCAGTGTGCTGACGGTGGATTCCCTTGCAATCAGACCGCTGATAATGGCCATCGCGCTTTTCCAGTCACCAAAACCAAGCGGGGTAAAAATCGGTGCAATAAAGGAACCGACGATCCCCAAAATGCTTTCATGGCTGTTTTCAACGTGCTGCAAGGCAAAGTTAAAGTACTGCATAAACCAAATGATAATACTCGCACCCAGCAGTATCGTACCGGCTTTTGTAAGGAAATCCTTGATTTTTTCCCACAAATGAATGCCGAGTGTTTTAACCGTTGGCAGCCTATAGGGCGGGAGTTCCATCATGAACGGCGCATGCCCGCCTCGTAGCACTGTTTTTTGTAAAATTAAGGAATAAATGACGCCAATAAGTATGCCCAGGAAATAGATTGAACTCACGGCCAGCCAAGCATATCGGGCGAAGAAAATACTGATAAACAGCATGTATATCGGCATTTTTGCACTGCAAGACATAAAGGGCACCATCATAATTGTCAGGCGGCGGTCCCTTTCATTGGGCAGGGTGCGTGTTGCCATGATAGCCGGGACCGAACAGCCGAAACCCATGAGCATGGGTACAAAAGATTTGCCGGAAAGGCCGATGCCATGTAGCGCGCGGTCCATAATAAAGGCCGCTCTTGCCATATAACCGCTGTCCTCCAATATCGAAAGGAATAGGAACAGGAGCGCTATCTGTGGGAAAAACGAAAGCACCGCCCCGATGCCGGTAATCATACCATCACAGATTAAGCCAACCGCCCAAGGAGCGGTACCCAAACCCTCCAAAGCGTTGCGTGCAAAGTCAAGGAAGCGCACGTTGACAAGCGAATCCACCATGTCCACCAGATTTGATCCGAGTGCCCCGAACGTTAAATAGAAAATAAACGCCATAATGCCGGCAAATAAGGGGAGTGCCAAAAATTTATTTGTAATGATGTTGTCTATTTTATCCGAAACGGTAAGCTCGCCGTCCGCTTTCGCTTTTTTGAGAACTTGCCTTGTGATTTTGTTGATGTATTTATATTTTTGGTCGGCAACGATCATTTCCCTGTCGACGTCTTCGGTTTCCAAATCCTTTATGAGCGCTTCAAATGCTGCGCCTTGCTCGCTTGTTAATTCCAGTGTTTTCAGGAGTGGTTCGTCGCCCTCAATAAGTTTCACAGCAGACCATCGCAGGGGCATTCCGGCGCGGCGGCAGGGTTCTTCAATGATTTTTTCGGTCAGTTCCACCACGGTTTTTAGTTTGCCGGTGTAAATGGCGCGGTGGTTGCTCAGCACCGAGTGACGGTCGACGTGGCTGGAGTCGCCGGTATGTTCGAGCTCATGCTCGGCGGCATGAATGAGTTTGTGTATGTCTTTGCCTTTTGCGGCACTGATAGGCACCACTCGGATGCCAAGCAGGGTCGCGAGTAGGGGAGCGTCAAGCTTGTCGCCCTGTTTTTCAATCATATCCATCATGTTCAGCGCAATGACCATCGGCAAACGCAACTCAGCGAGCTGAAGGCTTAAGTATAGATTACGCTCAAGGTTTGTCGCGTCTACAATGTTGATGATGAGGTCGGGTTTTTCTTGCGTTATGTAGTTGCGCGTTACAACTTCTTCAAGCGAATAAGGCGAAAGCGAGTAAATACCGGGCAGGTCGATAATGGAAGCCTCTGTACTGCCGTGCGTAATTTTGCCTTCCTTTTTTTCGACCGTGACCCCCGGCCAGTTGCCGACGTATTGGTTAGAACCTGTCAGCGCGTTGAACAGTGTTGTTTTACCGCTATTGGGGTTCCCCGCCAGCGCGTATTTTATTGTAGCCGTGTCTCCTCATCCTCCTTCCTTTTGGACGTGCCGGAATTATTTCTTGCCCGGGTTGTACTTCGACTGTGATGCATCGGGCTTCCGTTTTGCGCAGGCTGAGCTCATACCCGCGGACATTAATTTCAAGCGGGTCGCCAAGCGGTGCAGCTTTGCGCATAAAAACAACAGCACCGGGGGTAATACCCATATCAATGATATGCCGGCGAATATCGCCGCTACCGCCGAGCTGTGTCACAATACCCTGTTCACCGGGTTTTAGGTTGTCAAGCGTTGTTAGCATAGGCATTCCCTTCTCCCAAAACATTTTCACGCTAACTTAGCATTTGCTAAGTTAGCTCCAGCTAAATTATAATATATTTAGCCACTCCGTGTCAACTCAATTTGAGTGATTTTATTGCATTGTGTTAAAAAAAACCATTTAAAATATCAGGCGGGTTCAATGGTGAAGAAAACGACGGAATTCGGTGCGGCATTCGATGACAGTTCTATGGCAGAGCCTACCATATTCATGGTTTCACACGAGGGCTTTAATTCGGACAGTTCTTTGTATTGTGTACGCAGGGTGTTAAAATATAGGTCCCGTGCCCATTGCGCGGATAGGGTTGACCATGTATCAATCGCCGGGTCATCGGGTGACCAGCTAAAGCAATCATCTGTTATGTTATAGATTTTGCGGTCTCTTTGCCATTCGTCAAAAAAATTGGCCTTGTCATCAACACTATATTGGGTGACTTTTACACTTCGCCCCGCCAACTGCGGTAAAACAATATTAAATTTTAAATCAGCACAGTATTTATAATCCAACTTATTTTTAAAGTTGTATGCCATTATATGGAGTGTTTGCGTGTCATTATTCCACCCGGCAACAGCCTCAACCTCGGCCAAAGGCAAATTGATGACCTTAGCTTTTACGGCGACTCTTTTTGAACCGACCATCTCATAAAAACGGTTTGCCACATGAAAGCTGACCGTGGGTAAGCCGCCCCAGTGGCCGTTTGTGGTGGTTCCCCAGGACGAAAGGTAATCAATATCGTTATCAATCATTTGTTTGATAAGGCGAGCGTCATAACCGGCCTGATAGGTGAACCCGCAAATGCGCAGATTCAAGTCTGCGGCGACGGCCCCCGGCGTGCCCGAAAGAATTCGCCCTTCATCAATCCCATAAATCAAATCGCAAAGCCCCACCGCTTCCGCTTTTTGGCGAAGCAGATTTATGGTATCGGGTAAAGTAGCGTCACCGTATTTACCGGGTTTTGAGTCATAAAAGGAAGCGTTTAAAAAATTGATTGCAGTGCCTGTGCCACCTGTCTTGTAGTTTGTTCCGTTTGAGCAGTGCTCAATAAATTCTCGCTCGTCCCATAAACCTTCCGCAACGCTCATACTATGGGCACCGACAAATATGTTCGGGCCTATCTCGTCCTGCAGTGCCGCAACGGTATAATCGTAAAGCTTACAAAATGCGATGAGCGAATCCTCAGGGGTGCCGCTCTTTGCCATGAACCAATCCTTGTTTTCGTACTCGGTAAGCACGCCGAATCGCCAAGTGAGCACTTCGTCCTTGCCAAATTCATCAACAAGCGCCTGTGCAATAGCGGCGATGTAGGTATAATACTGTTCAAAACTATCCGGTGGATAGACGTTGACGCCAAAAACACCTATAAGGGGGTCGGTGGTTAATTTTAATGGTACGGCGCCGGTTTTTATGTGGGGTTTTGCGTCCAGTTCGAGTATTTTATGGCAGGCGCGAAGCAAAGGTGCAAAATCATAATCATCCTGAACTGTCCTGTCATTTGGGTTTATAAACAAGTCTCTGTCTGCGTTACCGCCCGTGGCGGTCATCATTTGAATGTATTCGGTAAACTTGGTGGAATCGGCAGCTTCGTCGATATCTATGCTTGTGAGTAGGGTGTCAAGTGACCAAAGGTTACAGTTGCTGACTTTGTTGCCAAGGACTTTGCCCGGTGCTAAAGTGTTAATTGAAAACTCAGCATCAAAGGTTCTGTTTATTGCCATGCCAATCACCCCAAAAAGAAAAGTAAAAACGAACGCAAAAATACCGAAGAGTTTAGCCAAACGTCCCACTGTAAACAACTTCAATTTTTATTCCTCCTTTAATATCCGTGACGCAATACCGACACAATCAAAACTGCCTTCCGCAACTATCATAAGCGGAAGGCAGTGTAAAGTGCAAGAAAAAGATTTAACGGATATAGGGGAGCGGGTTAACCGCCGAGCCGTTTACCCGCACCTCAAAATGCAGATGTGGCCCTGTTGAGTTGCCGGTGGAACCCACGCGGGCAATCGCTTGACCGGCTGAAACACGCTGGCCGGGGCTTACAGATATTGAGCCGGACAGACAATGGCCGTAACGGGTTACAAGGCCGCCACCGTGGTTTATTGCAATCTGATGTCCGAGCCCGCTGTTGCCTCTGCCGACACTCTCAACGACGCCGTCTTTAGCGGCAACGATGACCTTGCCGTTAATCCCTGAGCCGGAGATATCCACACCGCTGTGAAAACCCCTGCTGCGGTATCCGAAAGGTGAACTGACTCTGTTGTAATAGCCCGGTACCGGCCAAACAAATCCCTCGTTTGAAACTTTTACATTATAAGAACCCGATGAACCGGATACCTTTGTGGATTTTGTACCGACATCTGTTTTTTGTGCCGTCGGGTCGGACAGACGTTTTCTGTCGATTTCTTGTGCGGATACCCTTGTATTGTCAATATAGGTGACCAGTTCTGTGACGGATTCTTTACCGGTAACACCCTTGCGCACAATGCGGGTATCGCCCTTGAATAATTTCGGGTTGTTTGTTTTGATGGTTTCAAAAGGAACCTCTACGGTGCGTACTTCTGTTTTAATCAGTTTAACCCTTATAAAGTTAACTTCGTTTGAGACTTTTAGTTTGTCACCGGTTTTTATAAGCTGACCTTGATTGGGGTTCATTTGGAGAAGGGCACTTTCGGACAGGCCGTTTGCCATCGCAATGCTCCAAATGGTTTCGCCGTCTTTTACCGTATGCACTACAGCCTCGGCTTTTTTGGTGGCGAGCTTGTCTTTTAACTCGCTGGCATCCATTATTTTTGTATTGACGGAATACAAGCCTTGGGAGAATCGAACATCCTCGACAAACGCCGCACTTGTTGTGGGGTCGTCGGTTTTGTAGGGCGCAAGCAGGCTCTCAAACACACCTGTAGCATCGGTTTCGTTTTTGACGGCACCCTCAAATTTACCGTCAATAAAAATTCCGCAAGCGGGTGTAAGCTGCTGTGTCGAATTTTCAATCAAGTTGTCACTGAGTGTTGCTTCATCGCTGAGCTCGTTGAGTGCCACGAGGGCAAGCTTATACTCCGGATTTTTAAGTTCTATTTTTTCGTCCAGCTCAGTTTTTTTATCAAGTTCCGCGGCTTCATCGAGTGCCGCTACTTCAAGGGCTTCTCGGGCGGCCACCTTGGCGTTTGCAAGGGTCCCTAATTGTTCATTGACAAGACCTTGGGCTTGTATATACACGGATTCGCTTTGAACGTATCCGATTGAAGCACCGTTATAGATAAGCTCTAAAGAGTATGTAATGCTGTTCCAGTGCGTGAGTGTTGCCAACAGTATCAGTAGCGCAGCGACAGGGAGGGCTAAATTAAAAACCGATCGAAACATCTCTTTGTGCCTGTTAAAAGCTTTTTTTCTATAGTGTGATAGGGTAGCAAAACCGGACACAGGACCTTCTTTAAAGGCGCGACGTAAGTAGCTGCCTGCCGACTTGATTTCTTTATGAAAATGGGCAAACTCCCTTTGCGTGGCATGCACGGATTTGAAGAATACTCTGTCCACACCGAAGACAAACACCCGAGCAAGTGCAGTAACATAGCGCACAGGCCTCATGCACAAACGACCCAGCCGAACCAGAACCCGCTTACCATAGCGAAAACTCTGTAGACCCAGTAGATAAAAAAAGTTATAAAAAGTTATTAAAGCCGGTTGAACCGATTGGGGGAAACCGTAAAATGCCGGCGTGTCAGCTTGTTCGCTGCCGGTCGGCGGTTCTTCGGGCGTGAGCGTTATTTTGGTCGGAGTATTGGCGGTAACTTCGTTTAAGCCTTCCGGTTCATTTTCTTGCACAGTCTGCGCATTTTCACAAAATGAATGATAATCAACAGCTTCGTCTGTCTCATAAGCATCGAAAAGGTCACCGCCGGTATTTATATTTTCTTTAAATTCAAGGTTTTCGTTGTCTTGATTACTACTATCTTTATCATTATCTTTACGCACCCAACCGCCTCCTTTAACAAGCTAAAGGGTAAAAATATAAAAATTTTTTAGAAAAGTATTTACAATAAAATTAATTGTAACCCGAAAAGACTGTTTTTTTAGTCTTATTTGGCAAATAAAAGAAAGTTCACAAATTGGGAAGAGTGAGCTGATGTTAAATCCTAATTCATTCCGGCTTGTTCGACCGTGCTAAAAAGCCTGGCGACCGCATCTTTCAAGCCCTTGTTTTCCGGTAGAGAAAGCGCTGCGTCCTTGGCGATAATTCCTCGTGCGGCCTCTTGTGTTTGGTGTAACAAGTGAGTATCCGTGAGCATATTTGCGATTTTTAAATCAGGCAAACCGTGTTGACGGGCACCGAAAAAGTCACCCGGCCCACGCAGTTTTAAATCTTCGTCCGCTATTTTAAACCCGTCTGTCGTTTTTGTCATGACCTCTAAACGCCGCGTTGCTTCCTCATTTTGAGCGTCGGATACCAATATGCAAGTGGATTGGAACCCGCTTCTGCCGATTCTGCCGCGAAGCTGGTGCAGCTGCGAAAGCCCAAATCGCTCCGCGTTTTCTATAAGCATAATGGCGGCGTTGGGCACATCCACGCCAACCTCAATAACCGTTGTGGAAACCAAGAGCTGTATATCACCCGCCGCGAATGCTGCCATAACCAGCTCCTTCTCTTTTGCCTTGAGACGCCCGTGCATCAAACCCACGCTGTAATCAAGAAAAGAACCATCTTTAAGGTCTTGGGCATATTCCTGCGCAGCCGCAAGTTCCGTTTCGCCTTCCTCAACAAGTGGGCATACGATGTAGCCTTGCCGGCCATCGTCTAAATGTTTTTTCACATAGTTATAGGCCCGTTGTCGTTTATCCGACCCGATATGGTATGTTTTGATTTTTTGCCTGCCCGGTGGCAGTTCGTCCAACACCGAAATATCCAAGTCACCATAAATGATGAGTGCCAATGTGCGGGGGATAGGCGTTGCAGACATAACAAGGATATGCGGATTTACACCTTTTTCGCCCAATTGTGAGCGCTGCGCAACACCGAAACGATGCTGTTCGTCCGTTATAACGAGCCCAAGATGATGGAATCGTACATCCTTTTGAATTAAAGCGTGTGTCCCGATAACCAAATGTAAACTGCCGTTTTTGAGCCTTGTTTTAATATCTTTCTTAACAGCGGCAGGGGTGGACCCGGTCAGCAGGTCAACGGTGATGTCCGTATGTTCAAAAAACTTGACAAAGGTTCGAAAGTGTTGCTGAGCCAAAATTTCCGTGGGAGCCATCAGGGCGCTTTGCAGATTGTTTTTTGCGGCATTATAAACAAGTGTAGCGGCAACCACCGTTTTACCGGAACCGACGTCCCCTTGAAGCAATCGGTTCATCGGGGAAGGCTTCGTCAGGTCCTGCACCGCTTCCCGCACAGACCTTTGCTGGGCATTTGTGAGTGTAAAGGGTAGTGAGTTTATAAAATCATGGCTAAAGTCCTGCCGGACGATAGCCGATGTAGACGCTTTGCTTCGTCCCTTGAGCCCGATTAAACCGAGCTGGAGCATCAACAACTCCTCGAAAATCAGCCGTTTTCGTGCCCGGTCCTGCATATCGAAGCTTTCGGGGAAATGGATGTTTCTCAGCGCATCGGCGCAATGGATTAAGTGGTAGTCGTCCAATATCCAACCCGGTAGGTCTTCCGCTATGTTGTCGCCCGCTTCGTTTAAGGCGGTTTCAACGAGTCTTTCGATAGCCTTTGAATTTAAACCGGCGGTCTGCGGATAAATCGGGCGTATGCGTTGCTTTCCTTGTGGACTTTCAATATCCGGTGAAACCATTTCTCGGGCATAAGGATGACCGGTCATTTTGCCGAAAAAGAGAAATTCATCGTCTGTCGTTAATTTTTCTGCCGCATATTTGTTGTTAAAAATCGTTATTTGCAGCAGGCTTTCTCCGTCGGTTGCCTGCGTTTTATAGATGGTCATCCCTTTGCGTACCATGTGGGCAGAGGTCTTGCGGGTGACCCTTGCTTTCACACAGCAAGGCGTATCAAAAGGGGCTTGTGCGATGGGGAAGACCTTGCTCCAATCCTCGTAAGTTCTTGGAAATAGGTGCAAAAGAGCGTTGACGTCAAAAACACCGAGCTTTGCTAAAAGCCGGGCTCTCTTTTCGCCAACGCCCTTCAAATATTTAATGTTTGTATAGAGTTCCATAGGTGTTACCTGCCTTACGGTAATGCCTTATGGCATGGTCAATTTTTGCTATTCGACAGAAATAATAAAGTAATAAACCGGCTGACCGCCATTGATGATGGAAATTTCCGCATCGTTGCCGAATTTATCTTCCAAGAGCTTTAATATTTCCCGCGCTTGCTCCGCACTCGTTTGGGCACCATAAATAACGGTGATAAGCGATGATGTACCTTTTTTGAAAAGGTGCTTTGTCACGCGGTATGCCGCTTGAACAGGGGAGGACTCGACAAGGGTAATTTTGCCGTCTTCCATACCGAGGATTTGCCCCTTTGTTACATTTTGGTCTTCTAGCAGGCTGTCCCGCGCGGCATAGGTCACAAGCCCTGTCGAAACTTTTTCCGCCGCTTTCATCATCGTTAAGTGATTTTCGTCAGCCGACATGTCCGGGTCAAGCATCAACGCGGCCGCAATGCCTTGCGGAATCGATTTGGTTTGCACAACGCTTACTTTGCGCTCTGTGAGGGGGATGACTTGTTCGGCAGCCATAATGATGTTTTTATTGTTTGGAAGGATAAAAACACGCTCGGCCGGTGTTGCAAGGACCGCTTTGAGTATATCCTGCGTGCTGGGGTTCATGGTTTGACCGCCATTGACGATTTTATCAACACCCAATTCGAGGAAGAGTTCTTCAATGCCCGCTCCGACGGCAACCGCTACCATGCCAAAGTGCTTTTCGGGTTTTATGGGTTCTGACAGGGGCGTGGTGCTTACGGGTGCTTTGTCAGCCACACCCCAGGCAATGTTTTGATGCTGTTCACGCATATTGTCAATTTTTACATTGACAAGCGAACCGTACTTTATGGACGCTTGCAGTGCGTTGCCGGGCTCGTCCGTGTGCAGGTGAACTTTTATAATTTCTTCATCATCAACCACAACAGCAGAATCTCCGATGGATTCAAGGTAGGCACGCAGTTTTAATGGGTCTTCCCCGTTTGCGCGCTTTATGATGAATTCCGTGCAGTAAGTGAAGGTGATATTTTCGTCGCTTGCGTGGGCTGCGGCAAAATGTTTTTCTGCCGCGGGCGTGGCAATATCATCTGACCCTTGGATAATAACTTGATTTTTAAAGACGCTGGTCATCCCATCAAAAATATAAACAAGGCCTTGCCCCCCCGCGTCAACCACACCGGCTTTTTTAAGTACCGGCAGTAAGTTGGGGGTGTTTGCAAGCGCCTCGTCTGCGCCTTTACAGGCGGCCTCCCAAACGCTCAGCACATCCTGTCCATTTTTTGCGGCTTTGTGCGCTTGATCGGCACCAATGCGTATAACGGTTAAAATGGTGCCTTCAGTCGGTTTCATGACCGCTTTATAGGCAGCATCAACACCGCTTCGCAAAGCGGCGGCCAAATCTTTTCCGTCAGCTTCTTTGACATCTTTGAGCGCTTTTGAAAACCCGCGAAAAATCAAAGAAAGAATAACGCCTGAATTGCCACGTGCACCCCTGAGCAGGGCGGACGCAATTTTTTCGGCAACGACGGATATATCGGCGTTGTCGGGTAAAAGCTTGGCTTCGCGGGCAGCGGCATCTATCGTCATGGACATATTCGTTCCCGTATCTCCATCCGGCACAGGGAATACGTTCATGGCATCGACTTCCTTTCGGAAGCTGTTTATGTTATTGGCAGCGGAAATGATTGCATCCCGCAACAGTAGGCCGGTTATCAAATTTGTCACCTCATTAAGGGTTATTCGTTTTTCATTGCGTCAACAAAAACATTGACTTTGCTTACTTTCAGCCCGGTCGCTTCTTCAACGGTATAGCGAACTTTGCTGACAATGCTCTTAACAATAACGGAAATGTTCAGACCGTATGTTACGATAATATGCAAGTCGACATTCAATCCGTCGGCTTCGTGGCGTACCACAACGCCTTGGTCGGAATATGTTTTTCGCCTTTTAAAAAGTGAGCGGATGCCTTGGCGGGCATTGCTGTTTGCCATACCCGCTACACCAAAGCAGGACGAAACGGCATTGCCGATGAGCTTTGAAAAGTAGCCTTGCGATATCTCGATTATTCCAAGGTAATTTTCTATTCTAATCAATCGAAAAACCTCCTTCGTAACAGGTTGCTGATAATTATACAGTAACACAAACATATCGGCAAGCATAATTTATGAGGGTTGCCGGTAAGCGATGTGTTAACCTTCATTAAAATGTCCAGGCTTCAATGTCACAATAGACATCCGAGGTGGTGCATTCTTGCGGAACTTTCAGCTGTCTTGAATACGCTGCGATTGCGTTGCGGTAACAAAGCGGAACAAACGGCATATCGGCGGAAAAAATATCGATAAAGCCTTTCAAGTCAATTGCACCATTCTTATATTGCTTGTAAGCGGTGGCGGCCGCTCCCGTAGCCGTATTGATGCCAAAACTCACGCCGCCCCCGGGTGCCAGCAGGGGGGTTAAGCTCATGTCCGGTGTCAGCATCACTTCACCCAAATACATATCGAACTTCCAAGAGCGAATCGCTGCGCTGTATGCGTCAAAATCGAGAGAGGTCACGGTTACCTTTATACCGGCCTCCATCAGGTCCTTTGCTATTTGTTTTGCCGTTTCCACTTTAAAAGCGTTGTCGGCATGGACGAGCAGGTTAAAGTTAAGCTCACTGTTATAACCGCTGTACCTTACACCGTTGTCTTTTAATTTTGTGTAACCGGCTTGCTCAAGCAAGGGGATGGCCTTACCGGTCTCCGGTACGAAATCGTAGCCGGAAATGCCTGCAAAGGCCGGATTAAAGGGGGTAAACGCTACCCTGGCATGACCTTGAAAGGCGGTAGACACAACCGTGTTTTTATTGATAAGCAAGGCTATCGCTTGGCGGACAGCGGCGTTTTGAAGCTTTGCGGAGGAGGCGTTAAAGCCCAGGTATACAAGGTTATTTAACCCCACTTCAGTGGAAGAGGCGTTGATACGTCTGTAGCTGCCACTGCTTAAATCGGTAAAAAAGAAGTCGATGTTGCCGATTTGCAGGGCGTAATTGAGGGTGTCGGAGTCCGGTATGGCTACCAGCACAATCGTTTTGATATGTGGAGAAAACCCGCCGATCCTTGCTCTGTTAGCCTCCAACAAGGCTTTCCCGTTCTTTTCAACAAAAGAGTATCGACCGCTGCCGGCAGGGTTGTCGGACACATCATCTTTTTTGAGTATCGGAAAAGATAGGCAGTTCACCGCATAGGGCTCGGCACTTTTTAAGGCAAAGACCACACTTGTCGCATTGGTGTTTTTAACGTAAGCAATGTTGGAAAGGCGCGCGGCATAAGACGCAGCCGTTTGTGCTTTTTTAAAAGAATATACAACATCGTTAGCCGTTAATGCAGTGCCATCGGAAAAAACAATGCCGGTTTTTAGCTGGACCGTCAGGTTAAGCCCTTCCAGGGTGTAATCCGCGGCAACAAGCGGTACAGCAGTGAAGTCTGTCCCCGTGGCAAAAAGGCTGTCGTACAAGAGTGTTGAAAGCTGCAAATTTATCATACTTTCCGCCAGATAGGGGTTGAGCGGGTCTGCCTTTGCATAGGGGAGCTTTAACAAGCGCTCTTGCGGCGCCGGGGTGCTTATGTTTGCTTTGGTAGTTGTTTCGACTTCGTTGTCTGCGTTGCAGCCTCCCAATAAACCCACACAAAGCAGGAACACGAGCAACAAGGCAATAAAACGGTAAACGGCTTTCATAAACGAAAATCTCCTTATTGATAAACCAAGATAGGTTTTGTTTATTTTACACCAAAAGCCTTCTTTTTGCAATTCACAATTGCGGCATTTTCATTAAAGCATGCATGAAAATCAAACAATTTAAAACATCTTCAAAAACAGCCTGTTTGCGGTACTTGCATTTCGCTTCGCCAAGCACTATAATTTGAACGATAAAGAAATGAAATATGGATTCCAACACATGTTTGCAAACCTTGCAAACGCCATGTGTTCGATATGCGAAAGGATTAGCAAACAATGAAATTAGGGATTGTAGGTTTGCCGAATGTCGGCAAAAGCACGCTTTTTAACGCTATCACAAACGCGGGGGCGCAGTCTGCGAACTATGCGTTTTGTACCATTGAGCCGAACGTCGGCGTAGTGGCCGTGCCCGACAGCAGGCTTGATGTTTTGACCGAAATGTATAAACCGCACAAAACAACGCATGCCGCTGTCGAGTTTGTGGATATTGCGGGGCTTGTCAAGGGCGCTTCCCGCGGGGAGGGGCTCGGTAACAAGTTTTTGTCCCATATCCGTGAGGTGGATGCGATTATCCATGTGGTGCGCTGTTTTGAAAACGACGATATTATCCATGTCGAAGGCAATATCGACCCCCGGCGCGACATTGAAACGATCAACCTCGAACTGATTTTTGCCGACCTTGAAATGATAGACCGGCGCATAGAGCGCGGGGCCAAGGCTGCGAAGAACGACAAGACCTTGACGAAAGAGATCGACTTCCTTAAAAAACTCAAGGCAGAGCTTGAAAAGGAGATTCCTGCAAGGAATATGGAGTGCGACAAGGAAGAAAAGGCGATACTCGAATCCGTTGCCCTCCTGACATCCAAACCCGTTATTTATGCCTGCAACCTCAGCGAGCAAGACTTTGTTAATAAGATTGAAACAAACGAAAGGTATAAAACCGTTTGCGAAATTGCCAAAGCCGAAGGGGCGGAGGTTCTGCCTATCTGCGCGGAACTGGAAGCGCAGATAGCATCGCTCGAAAAAGAGGAAAAGGAAATGTTCCTTTCCGAACTCGGTATTGAACAAGGCGGCCTTGATATACTCATACAGGAAAGTTACCGGCTTTTGGGGCTCATATCCTTTTTAACCGTTGGCCCGGACGAAGTCAGGGCATGGACAATCGAAAAAGGGATGAAAGCGCCGCAAGGGGCCGGCAAAATCCACACCGATTTCGAGAGAGGTTTTATCCGTGCAGAGGTTATCTCTTACAATGAATTGGTCACTTGGGGTTCTATAATAGCGGCAAAAGAAAAAGGTCTTGTCCGCAGTGAGGGTAAAGAATATGTCATGCGCGATGGCGATGTCGTGTTGTTCAGGTTCAACGTATAACAATCTAATGAGGAGAGATTCCACTATGAAAAGATTTTCTTTATTATTGCTTGTATTCCTACTTGTTGCGACACTGTTTACAGCCTGTGCGAAAGACGAAAATACGCTGGTTGTCGGTATGGAACTGGCATACCCACCTTTTGAAAGCAAAGATGAACAGGGGAACCCGAGCGGGGTGAGTGTTGATTTGGCAACAGCCTTGGGCGAATACCTCAACAGACCCGTAAGGATTGAAAATATCAACTGGGACGGGCTCATTCCATCTCTTCAGACGGGCAAGGTAGACGTGGTTATCTCGTCCATGACGGTGACCGAGGAGCGCAGTAAAGTCGTTGATTTTTCTGTCCCCTATGCGCACTCTTACCTTGCTTTGCTTTTAAACAAGGACTCGGATGTAAAGAGCATTGAGGATTTGAACCAAGACGGTAAAATTGTGGATGTGAAAAAAGGCACCACCGGCTACGTATACGCGCAAAAAAATCTAACCAAAGCCAAGGTGAATGCACTCTCGTCTGAAAATTCTTGCGTTACAGAAGTTCTCCAGGGCAAAGCGGATGCCTTTATATACGACCAGCTTACCATTTACCGCCAAAACAAAGCCAACAGCGCGACGACCAAAGCCATACTCATCCCATTCCAGGACAGTGAAAGCTGGGCGGCAGCGGTAAAGAAGGATAACAGCGCGCTTTTAGCATCAATCAATCAATTTATAGAACAATTTAAAGCGCAAGGTGGCTTCGACACCATAACGGCAAAACACTTGTCGGAGGAAAAGCAAATTTTTGATGACCTTGGATTTTCATGGTTTTTTGATTAAGGAGCGAAATTAAGGAGTCTATATGAGATACAACAAAAAACCATCAATCGCCAATAGAATACTAAGCTGGGCCGGTGTTGCGATCATCATAACCGGGTTTATATGGATATCGATAAGGTCTATTGGCTTAAAGCTGGACTTTATGACGCTTTTGCAATACAAACAACGCCTGTGGCAAGGTTTTTTAATGACTGTTGTTATTTCTACCGGCAGTTTGGCTGTTAGTTTACTCATTGGCACGGTAGCGGCAATCGGTCAAAAAGCGAAGACTTTAATCATCAACTACCTTTGCAAGGCCTATGTGCAAATCATAAGGGGCACGCCTCTCTTGGTACAAATATATTTCTTCTATTACATAATCGGTACGGCCTGGGGGATCAACAACAGGTATGTGGCGGGCATCATTATTTTGTCAATATTCGAAGGCGCCTATATCGCGGAGATTATCAGAGGCGGATTGGAAAGTATTGACAACCAGCAATATGAGATAGCGCGGTCTATTGGACTCACCCCTCGTAAAACATTTAAATTGGTTACATTCCCAATCTTGATGACGAGAATAATACCGGCATTAGCGGGCCAGTTTGCCTCTATCATCAAAGATTCATCCCTCCTTTCCGTAATTGCGGTGATTGAACTCACACAAACGATACAAGAAATATCGGCAGATAACTTCAGAATGTTTGAAAACTATATATTTGTCGGTCTTTTGTATTTCGTGCTTACTTTTAGTATATCAATGCTTTCCCGTAAGCTGGAAAGGGTGTATAAGCATGAAAATTGAACTTAGGCATATTTATAAAGATTTTGATGAAAAGCCGGTATTGGAAGACATCTGTTTTGAGGATGAAATCAGTTCCATCGCTGTTGTCGGGCCTTCCGGCGGCGGAAAGTCAACACTCCTGCGTATCATCGGCGGGTTGCTTATTCCCACCTCGGGGGAAATGTATGTGGAAGGGCAGTCGATTTTATTTGATAAAAAATCTCTTCAGGCGTACAGAAGGAACATCGGTTTCGTGTTTCAGTCAAGGGGGCTGTTTGAGCATCTGACAGGGCTTCAAAACGTGACCCTTCCGCTGGTTCATACATTCAATATCAATAAAGAGGAAGCGCGCGTTATAGCGGTAAAGCTTTTTGACAGGTTTGGCTTATCGGGGGAAAAAGACAAATATCCTTCGCAACTTTCGGGCGGCGAACAACAGCGCATAGCCATAGCAAGGGCAGTTGCAATCCGTCCCAAATTGCTGTTGTTGGACGAGCCGACGTCGGCTTTAGATCCCGAGTATACCTCGGAGGTGTTGAATATGCTGGGTGAACTACAAGATGGCGGGCTCAACACCATTGTTGTCACACATGAAATGGGTTTTGCGAAAAATGCTTGTGAGAAAATTATTTTTTTAGCAAAAAACACTATCCTTGAGAGCGGAAAGAGCGGCGAAACATTCAAGTCGCCCAAAACACCTGAATTAAAGTCTTTTTTAGACATGGTACTTGAGTGGAATGTTTAGCAAAAACGTCTGGTATAAAACAACAAAAAACAACATTACAAACAAAACAAATTGACAAATATTATGGATAATTGTATAATGGAAGAAATCATAGTTGGAAATGAGGCTTTAGCGAATGATGATGCCAAGAGATGCAATTGTACACCTGCAAAAATACTGCCGGCATTAATTTGTCGGCATTTGCAGAACAATTTTTGTAAATAGAAAGGTGATAATAATGTTGTATGAAATCGTAAATCAGTTCCCCGATGATATGATCTTTGAAGAGGACGGACCCTTTATTTCGCTCTACCAGCCCACCCACAAACATTTTCCGGAAAACAAGCAAGACCCCATCGTGTTCAAGAATTTAGTGCGCGATATTGAACAATCATTGCAGAAGAAAATTGAGAGAAAATTCGTGAGTTCGTTCGTGAAACCTTTTTATGAGCTGGCGGACAACAGAGATTTTTGGAACAGCACATCAGGCGGTATAGCCGTTCTCGCAAACCGAAACAAGTGCATTGTATATAATCTTCACCGCTCGGTAAAAGAATTTGCTGTTGTGGCGGATAGTTTTCATATCAAACCACTCATTAAAGCTTTCCAAGGTATGGAAAAGTACCATTTACTGTCCCTAAGCCGTGATGACTTTTCCCTTTTTGAGGGCAACAGGTATGGATTCAAACCGGTCAAGTTGGATCCTGACGTGCCAAGAACATTGAAAGAAGTTTTGGGTGATCAACTGACGGACGCTTATGTGGGGTATGGTTCCTTCGGTGGCGCCGGTGGGCACCCGATATACTATGAACACGGAGGCAAGGGGGAAGAGGTCGATAAAGATACTGAAAAGTATTTTAGGTATGTGGACCGCTTTGTGTTCGAAAACTATTCCAAACCCTTAAAAGCTCCCCTTATTCTCGTTTCATTGAAGGAGTATCATTCGTATTTTAAAGGAATGAGCCAGAATCACTACCTGTTTAACGAGAGTATAGATGCTTCCCGCACTACGCTGGAAGAAAAAAAGCTTACGCAAGAAGCTTCTGAGATTATAGAACATATCAATTCGGAAAAAACAAATGAAATTATAAAGTCTTATGAAAAGGCACAAGCGGATGCATTGGGGTCATCGGATGTAGCGCAAGTAACCAAAGCCGCTTTTGAAAGCCGAGTTGAAACAGTTTTGATTGAAGCAGACAGAATTATACCGGGTAAAATTCAGAAAAACGGGGCAGTAACTTTCGACGATATTGATCATCCGGACGTGGGTGATATTCTGGATGATTTAGCCGTACTGGTTTTGAGCAAGAAAGGTCGCGTTGTGATACTTCCAAAGGATAAAATGCCAAAAGCAACGGGCGTTGCCGCTATTTTCAGATACCGCTAAAAAAGACCAAAGCAGGTGAGCCGACTAACGAGGGTAAGTTTCGTAACTGCATTAAAAATACGAATGCGCAACACAGAATTTCCCTCATATGATGGGGGAGGACTATGAAATACGACGCTTTAAAGGGTATTCTTGCCGGCAGTGACCGCATTGTGTTTTTTGGCGGAGCGGGTGTTTCCACCGAAAGCGGAATACCGGATTTTCGAAGTGCAAACGGACTTTACAGTCAAACCTATTCGTACCCGCCCGAGAAAATGCTATCCTACACATTTTTTGTCGAACACACTGAGGCGTTTTTTGACTTCTACCGTGATAAAATGCTTTATCTTGATGCAAAACCGAACTCGGCGCACACCGTTCTGGCCAGCCTTGAAACAAAGGGGAAGCTCAAAGCGGTTATCACGCAGAACATCGACGGGCTTCATCAAATGGCCGGCAGCACCAACGTGCTGGAACTCCACGGTAGCGTGCATAGGAACTACTGCGTAAAGTGCAAAAAGTTTTTCGGCATTGAAAAGATTGTAAACACAAAGGGCGTTCCTGTGTGCGAGTGTGGCGGTACAATTAAACCGGACGTTGTGCTTTATGAGGAAGGCTTGGACAATGGCACGATGGCAAGGGCTGTTGACTCTATCAGCAAGGCGGATGTCTTGATTGTCGGCGGAACATCGCTGAATGTATACCCCGCAGCCGGGCTTGTTCGCTACTTTTCGGGTAGTAAGTTTATTTTAATAAACAAATCAAAAACCCCCTTGGACAGGCAAGCGGATTTAGTTATCAACGACAGTATCGGAGCGGTTTTTAACGCGTTGAATATTTGAACAATCAAAAAACAACAATCCCCGCGAAAATGATTCGCGGGGATTGTTTTAAGTATTCTTCGATCAGAATATAATTCTTTGCGCACTCTCACTAAGCGCCAGGGCAAGAAAGTCGTCGATTGCCATCGATCCTAAGTCGCCCTCGCCGCGCTTGCGCACGGACACGGTGCCGTCCTCCACTTCCTTGTCACCCATAACAAGCATGTAGGGGATCTTGTTGAGCTGGGCTTCGCGGATTTTATAACCGACTTTTTCGCTTCTGTCGTCCAGCATTACGCGCAACCCCGCACCGGACAGCTTCGCTTTAAGGGCCGCACAAGCGTCGTGGTGCTTTTCGGAAATCGCAAGGACTCTGACTTGTTCCGGTGCCAGCCAAAGCGGCATGGCCCCTGCATATTTTTCAATCAAGGTCGCCAGTGTTCGTTCGTAACAGCCAATCGATGTGCGGTGGATGATATAGGGGCGTTTTTTGCTACCGTCCGCGTCGACATAGGTCATATCAAGGCGCTCGGCAAGGTAACGGTCGATTTGAATGGTAATTAGTGTATCTTCTTTGCCATGCACGTTTTTAATCTGCACATCAAGCTTTGGCCCGTAAAAAGCCGCTTCACCGACAGCTTCTTTGTAGTCTATGTTAAGGCTGTCAAGAATATCTTTTAAAATACTTTCGGTCGTGTTCCAGAGTTCCTCGTCGTCGATAAATTTATCTTTGTTGGCAGGGTCGTGTTTACTGAAACGGTAGGTCAAGTCCTGCGTTAAGCCGAGTGTGGAGGTCATAAAGTTGACAAGGTCCACCACATCTTTAAATTCGTCAGCCAATTGTTCGGGGGTGCAAATATGGTGCGCTTCGGAAATGGTGAACTGGCGAACCCTTGTCAGGCCGTGCATTTCACCGGACGATTCGTTGCGAAACAGGGTAGAGGTTTCGTTATACCGTATGGGTAAATCGCGGTAAGAGTGCAGCTGCGTGTTGTAAATGGTAAACTGGAAGGGGCAGGTCATCGGGCGTAGCGCAAACACTTCTTCATCTTTTTCCTCATCGCCCAAAACAAACATACCGTCTTTATAGTGGTCCCAGTGGCCGGACAGCTTGAACAAATCACTTTTTGCCATCAGGGGAGTTTTTGTCAAGAGATAACCGCGTTTTTCCTCCTCATCCTCGACAAAGCGCTGGAGCAGTTGGACGACTTTTGCGCCTTTTGGCATCAGCAACGGCAAGCCTTGGCCTATCAAGTCGGACGTAGTAAAGTAGCCGAGTTGCCGACCGATAATGTTGTGGTCGCGTTTCTTCGCCTCTTCAACAGCCGACAAGTAAGCTTCCATTTCCTCTTTGACCGCGAAGGCCGTGCCGTAGATTCTCTGCAACATTTTTTTGTCGGAATCGCCACGCCAATAGGCGCCCGTAGCAGAAGTGAGCTTGAACGCTTTGACCCTGGCGGTGTCCGGCAAATGCGGGCCGGCGCACAGTTCAACAAAATCACCTTGTTTGTAAAAGGAGATTTTTTCCCCTTTCCCCGCATGTTCCTCAATGAGTTCAACCTTGTAATCCTCACCGGCTTCTTGCATCAAGGCGGTAGCCTCATCGGCGTCGAGCTCAAATTGTTCGAGCCTCAACCGCTCTTTTACGATTTTTTTCATCTCTGCTTCAATTTTGTCGAGCACTTCGGGTGTAAAGGGCGCTGCAACATCAAAGTCATAATAAAACCCGTTTTCTATAGCCGGCCCAATGGCAAGCTTTGCCTGCGGGAACAACTTTTTGACGGCGTGCGCGAGCACGTGTGAAGCGGTATGACGAAACGCCTTTTTGCCCTCTTCATCATCGAATGTCAAAATTTCAAGTGAGCAGTCTTCGTTGATTACAGTGCGCAAATCCTTAACTTCGCCGTTGATTTTACAAACGCAAGCAACCTTAAACAAACCTTGGCTTAACGCTTTTGTTATGTCGATTACGGTTGAACCGGCTTCATATTCACGAACCGACCCATCTTTCAAAGTAATTTTAACCATTTAAATTTCTCCTTCATCAAAATTTCATCAAAATAAAAAAAGCCCCATCCCGGTAAAGGGATGAAGCTTTTGCTCCATGGTTCCACCCTGATTGCAGATTGCTCTGCCACTCAAATCGCCTTAACGCGGCAAATACGGCACACCTTATCTCAAAAAGCTTCGGTGGCGCTCCGCAGTGGTTGCAACCTTTGACTTCTGTCCGTGCTTACAGCCGGGGCAGCGGACTCTCTGAAGAGGTCATTGATAGGTGCTCTCTGCATCATCGCTTTCAATATCTATTGAAAATTGTAACGCTTAATTCCAATTAAGTCAAGCAAAACAAGACAAAAACCCTTAGAATGCTTATAAAGCGGCTAAAACGCCGCCGATATCGGCATACATACTGCTTAAACCACCCGTCGGCATAATAACAATCTGGCCCAAAGAGCATCTCTCTTTGACAGATTTAATCAAGGCTTTGACTGCAAGGGTGTTTTTGCAGTGGGTTATGACTAAGGTTTGTCCCTTTGTTTCTCCGCATCTTTCGACAATTTTATCCGCAAGGTTTTCAATGGCTTTTTCGGAGCCGCCCCTGACTTTTGAGACAAGCTTAATATTGCCGTTGCCGTCGGAGCTGAGTATCAGGCGTATATTCAGCATCGTGAGCGCTTTGCCGAGGAAAGAGTTCATTCGACCGTTTTTGACAAGGTTGTCGGTGTTTTCCAAAGCAAATAAGATGATGGATTTGTCAATAAATGCTTCCACACCGTCGATAATCTCCTGCGTTTCCAAGCCTTTTTCAACCAGCTCTTTAATCTTAAGTGCAATCAGAAGTTCGCCTGCTGACGCACTCTTGGAGTCGAATACGTGTATTTTTTTACCGGCTTCTTCCGCAATTAATTTACCTTGCATAGCGCTGTTGTAGGAACCCGAAAGGCGAGAGGACAGCGTAACGACAAAGATGAACTCGGCATCGCTTGCAATAAAAGCGTCCGCATAATCGCCGGGGGAAGGGCAGGAAGATTTCGGCAGTACTTTAACTGTTTTAAGGACTCGCAAAAATTCCTCTAAATCTAAATTTTCGTCATCAACATATTCTTTTTCGTCGATAATCATTTTTAGCGGTATGGATTTAGCGTGGAGACTTTCTTTAAGCTCCTGTGTCAGTTCGCAGCAGCTGTCAACAATAAGTTGGTATTTCATGGTGCGCCTCCTTATACGGTTCATTCGTTTATAGTTTTATAATAGTCTTTAAGGCAACCGATGTCAAATAAAATCGGACTCGGTTTGTAAAGGATAAATATTTTTTTTAGTTTTGCTTGTTCTCAATAGAAAACAAGGATACATCCGGGTGGATGTATCCTTGTGATAATGCGATAATTAAAAAATTATCTTCTTTTGGAGAAGCAGTCGCTGCAATATACAGGTCTGTCATCTTTGGGCTGGAAAGGAACTTTCGTTTCGCTTCCGCACTCTGCGCAAACAGCGTCGAACATTTCTCTCGGGCCACTTCTGCCACCGGTTTCGTTTTTACGTGCAATGCGGCATTCTTTGCAGCGTGAAGGCTCGTTCTCGAAGCCCTTTTCCGCGTAAAAGTCCTGTTCGCTTGCTGTGAATTCGAAGTTTGCTCCGCAGTCTCTGCAGGTTAAGGTTTTGTCTTCTGCCATGTGATCTGATTACCTCGCTTAATAAAATTTACCTTGTCCCGGATTTTTACCGGACCCTTTGTAAAAGAACAACGCTCTTCATGAGCTTTCAAGGCACGCTAACTATACACCTAAAATTGCAACATGTCAACCCTTTATTCAATTTGTTTGAAAAATAATTCGAAATAGCGAAAGATTCATCGCTCTCACCTTTAGATGCGCAATTAAAAACTTGACATGGTGCATAAAAAAGTATAAAATATCAAGGATGGTGTGCTGTTGTTCCAAGTAATACACCATATAGGGAATAGCCCTATTGATATTTAATTAGAACTTATTTTATTAGGAAAAAGGAGGTGCGCATACAAATTGAATTGGTGGCAAATTTTAATAACTGTAATTGTTATTGCAGCGGCAACCGGCATTTTGGGTTTTATCCTTGGTGGGATTAACAGGAAAAGGGTTGCGGAAAGTGCTATTGGCTCGGCAACAAAAGAAGCAAAGAGAATCGTCAACGACGCCATATCGCAAGCTGAGACAAAGAAAAAAGAAGCTATTTTAGAAGCTAAAGATGACATTCACAAGCAACGTGCGGAAGTGGAGCGCGAGCTTCGCGAAAGACGCGCAGAACTTCAACGCCAGGAACGTCGCCTGGTTCAAAAAGAGGAGTCTCTTGACAAAAAAACCGATAACCTCGAAAAGAAAGAAGAGACCCTGGAAGCGAAAATTGTAACCGCAGAAGACAGAATCATTGAAATCGACAGTATCAAGAGAAGTCAATTTGAAATGCTAGAGCGAATTTCAGGGTATACCAAGGAGCAAGCGAAGGACTATCTGCTCAAAACACTCGAAGATGACCTTACCCACGAAAAGGCGCTTAAAATTATCGAATTTGAACAAAGAACCAAGGATGAGTCAGACGAAATGGCGCGAGAGGTTATCTCGACAGCCATACAGCGTTGCGCAGCTGACCATTCGGCGGAGGCAACCGTTTCGGTTGTCAATTTGCCGAATGATGAGATGAAAGGCAGAATAATCGGGCGTGAGGGCAGGAACATCCGCACACTCGAAACCATCACAGGCGTGGATTTAATCATAGACGACACACCTGAGGCAATCACCATTTCCAGTTTTGACCCCGTGCGGCGTGAGATTGCAAGGGTAACCCTTGAAAAACTAATCTTAGACGGGCGCATACACCCTGCAAGAATCGAAGAGTTGTTTGAAAAGTCGAAAAAAGAAGTCGAGCAGACTGTTAAGCAGACCGGTGAACGGGCTGTTTTGGACGCCGGTGTCGGCAATGTCAATCCTGAAATAGTCAAGTTGCTGGGCAAACTAAAATACCGTACAAGTTACGGGCAGAATGTACTCAATCACTCGCTGGAAGTTTCCTACATAGCCGGATTAATGGCGGCGGAAATCGGAGCAGATATTAAACTCGCAAAAAGAGCAGGTCTTCTGCACGATATCGGCAAGGCTCTGGATCACGAAATTGACGGCTCGCACGTGGAACTTGGCGTCGAATACGCAAAGCGCTATAAAGAAAGCGAAGCGGTTGTTCATGCTATTCATGCTCACCACGGTGATGTGGAGGCAAAAACGGTTGTCGCGTGCTTGGTACAGGCTTCGGACGCCATATCGGCTGCAAGGCCCGGCGCTCGTAGAGAAAACGTCCAAAACTACATCAAACGTCTGGAAAAGCTTGAAGAAATTGCGACATCCTTCGAAGGGGTCGAACGTTCCTTCGCTATTCAGGCCGGTCGCGAAGTGCGTATCATGGTGAAGCCGGAAATTGTGAGCGATGACATGATGATTTTGATCGCCAGAGATATTGTCAAGAAAATCGAAGAAGAACTTGAGTATCCCGGGCAAATTAAAGTCCACATTATCCGTGAAAACCGCGCGATAGATTACGCAAAATAAAAAGCAAAATCGGGGGGCGCGCGTAATGTGCGCCCCCCTTTGCATTCCTTGGGGGCAGTGGACATATCGATTCGGTCGTTACTGTGAGTTATTTATAAATCTTGAAAGGAAAGCATCTATGAACATTCTTGCCATTGGCGACGTAGTCGGCACACAGGGCTGTGATTTTGTGCGCAAACATTTACCGAGCCTAAAAAAACTCAAAGGCATTGACCTTTGCATAGCCAACGGGGAAAACTCAGCTGCGGGCAACGGCATCACCCCAACATCTGCCGGGCATCTTTTTGACAGCGGTGTTGACTTTATAACCAACGGGAACCATGTGTATAAGCGTAGCGAGGTTTATGACTTTCTTGACGAACGTCGGGATGTCATACGCCCGGCCAATCTTTACGCAGGCAACCCCGGCAAAGGTACCGGTGTTATTGATATGGGCAGCGCGCGGGTCGGTGTCATTAATATGATGGGGCAGGCCTTTATGAATATTGCCGAAAATCCATTTGTGTGCATCGACTCCCTACTCGAAGAACTCAAAGACTGTAGCATCATCCTGATGGATTTTCATGCCGAGGCAACGTCGGAAAAAAGAGCCATGGGCTTTTACCTTGACGGCAAAATTGCGGCTTTGTTTGGTACCCACACCCATGTGCAAACCGCCGATGAGCAGGTGCTGCCTAACGGAACAGGTTATATAACAGACCTTGGCATGACGGGGCCGATTCATTCTGTCTTGGGTGTGACGCCCGAATCGTCCCTTACTTGGCTTAAAAAATCCATGCCCGCAAGGTATGAGGTACCGGATGTGCCGTGTATGCTTTCCGGGTGTATTTTTGAAGTGGATGTCAAAAAGAACCAATGCCTGTCGGTGGAAAGAGTATGTATTCGCTGACCGGGGAGGCAAGCAAGGGTACAAGCGAGGAACCTTCACAATAACACTCAAAGGATTTGAACCATGCAAAAACTGATGGGTTATATGCGCGCTGCCATAGAACAATACGAAATGATAAAAGATGGTGACAAAATTGCCCTTGGTCTTTCCGGCGGGAAGGACAGCGTGGCCATGCTTGCCGCACTAGCTCGTATGCGGTCTTTCCTCCCTACAAAATTTGAGCTGACAGCCATCATTATTGACCAGCGTTTCAGCGGGGATGATACGGATTACAGCGCACTTGAAGTGTTTTGCGAAATGATCAAAATCCCCTTGACCATTCGGCGTACAAATATCGGCAAGCTTGTTTTTGAAACGCGCGAAGAAAAAAATCCCTGCAGTTTGTGTGCACGCATGAGAAGGGGCGAATTGCACAACCTGGCAAAAACCATCGGTTGCGACAAAGTTGCGCTCGGCCATCATATGGACGACGCGGCGGAAACGTTTATAATGAACTTATTAAACGGCGGCACAATAGGCTCTTTTTCCCCGGTTACGTATCTCTCCCGCGAAGAAATTACCCTTATTCGCCCAATGATTTTCGCGCGGGAAAGCGATGCGGCAAGGGTTGTGCGACGTGAAAACTTGCCTATTGCGCAAAAAAAATGTCCGGTGGACGGCGCAACCGAGCGGCAGGACGCTAAGATTATTCTGGATTCGTTGGAACAAAAATATGGTGACGTTCGCAGCAAAATACTCGGCGCTCTTCAGCGGGGCAGCGTTTCGGGCTTTTAAAATTAAATGTGCTTGACACAGATATTCAGCTTTGTTACTATTATATTGACAAATGTTAGGCAAAGAATCAAACAATTTGTCAAATATGGATTAGGGGTTGTAAATATGTTTTGTAAAAACTGCGGTCAACAAGTTGACGATTTTGCATTAGCGTGCCCAAAATGTGGGGTAGCCACAACATCACATACGCAAGCACCGCCACCTCCACCGCCACCCCAGCAGTATCAGCAACCGGTCTATCAGCAACCGCAATATCAGCAACCACAGTATCAGCAGCCGCAATATCAGCAGCAATACCAGCAACAATATCAAGCTCCGGTTGCGGATGTCGCATCAGGCGGGATTAAATTCTTGTCTTTCTGTTTTCCGATTGTTGGTCTTATTCTGTATTTTGTATGGAAGGACCAAAAACCCCTCACCGCAAAAGCAATCATTAAACTCGCTATTATCGGTTTTATTGTTGTCAACATAATACCCGTGATTATTTACGTTATTCTTTTCGCTGCGGGTGTCTTTACCGCAAACAGCTATGGCGACTACTACAGCTATTATCACATAGCTGATTTTGCCTCACGATTTTTTGGCTGATAAATGCATAGGGTTTTTGGGTTTTTAAAGATTTTTTGTGGCTGTCATGGCCGGGCCGACCGTTCCTTTTTCTATAAGGGCCGGCAATTCCCTGTGTGTGCTCGCTGTACCGGAATACTGATCGGCTATCCGCTTGGCATTTTGTGGCTTGTTTTGTTTGGCAGATGGCATTTTGCTGTTTGCATTTTGGCCCTTCTACCGTTATTTATTGACGGGGTCGGTCAAAAGAAAGGCAAATGGGAGAGCACAAATATCCGCAGACTCTTTACGGGGTTGCTCTTTGGCATGGCTACAATAAATATATTGGCAAATTATCACCGTTTTATTATTTGGGAAGCAAGCAAAATTTTGCAGTTTTTTGACAAGTAATATTGTACAGTTACCGTCTGTGTTTTGCTGATTACAACACAGACGGTTTTACGTTTGTGATATTTGTCAGAACCTGCGTCAAATTTTCACAACTCTTTGCCTTTTTACACTTTAATGTTTTTTTTCTATATGTTACAATACTAATCAATTAGATAACACATCGGGGAGGACATAATAATGGCAGTTGTCAGGCGAATTTTTGTTGAAAAAAGAGAGGGCTTCGATATTGAGGCGCGTCAGATTCTGGCAGACCTAAAAGAGACATTGGGCATGGCCAATTTAACAGGTCTGAGGCTTTTTAACCGCTATGATATCGAAGGGCTGTCAAAACAAGATTTTGACCGAGCGGCTACGACCATTCTTTCCGAGACAAATGCAGATAATATCTATACTTCTCTGCCGCCGGAACTGGGGCGGAATGTTTTTGCTGTTGAATACCTGCCCGGTCAATATGACCAGCGTGCCGATTCCGCAGCCCAGTGCATTGCACTGTTAACGCTGGAACAGCAGCCGAAGGTTCAAACCGCAAAAGTTTTCGCGGTTTCGGGCGACATTTCGTATGCTCAGCTGGAGCAAATTAAGAATTATTTGATTAACCCGGTGGAAGCCCGTTTGGCATCCATGGCAAGCTACGATACGCTTGATATAAAAACCACCGAGCCTGCGGCGGTTGCCACGGTGGAAGGCTTTATTGCAATGGGTGATCAAGCAATAGCCAATTACCATGAACTTTCCGGTTTTGCGATGAGCCTGGCGGACCTTGCCTTTGTAAGGGACTACTTTCGTGACGAAGAAGGCCATGACCCGACCGAGACCGAACTTCGTGTGATTGACACCTACTGGTCAGACCATTGCCGCCACACCACTTTTTTAACCGAGCTTACGAGTGTGGAAGTGGAGCAAGGTGAGCTGTCAAAGGCAATCGAAGACGCTTGGCTGGCCTATCTTGCTGTGCGCAAAAGAGTGTATGGGGAGCGGAAAAAGGATATTACCTTGATGGATATGGCTACCATCGGCACCAAGATACTGAAGATTAAAGGCATGGCTAATGACCTCGACGAGAGTGAAGAAATTAATGCTTGCTCTATTGAAGCCACGGTGACAATAGACGGCGAAAAACAACCTTGGCTTATACAATTTAAAAATGAAACGCACAACCACCCGACGGAAATTGAGCCTTTCGGCGGCGCGGCTACTTGTTTGGGCGGTGCCATCAGGGACCCGCTTTCGGGCAGGGCCTATGTGTACCAAGCGATGCGTGTAACCGGTAGCGGTGACCCAAATACGCCTTTTGAAAAGACGCTTCAAGGCAAACTGCCGCAAAAAAAAATCACAGTCGGTGCCGCACAGGGCTATTCATCCTACGGCAACCAAATCGGTCTTGCCACCGGGCAAGTGGCGGAGCTTTATGATGACGGCTACGTGGCAAAACGCATGGAAATCGGTGCCGTCATCGGCGCATCACCAAAAAGCAATGTCCGCAGGGAAGTCCCCGCACCGGGTGATTTGATTTTGCTCCTTGGCGGCAGGACAGGCAGGGACGGCTGCGGCGGGGCCACCGGCTCCTCCAAGGCGCACGATACGGAATCCATTGAAACCTGCGGTGCGGAAGTCCAAAAGGGCAATCCACCCACCGAACGCAAGTTGCAAAGACTGTTTAGGAAGAAAAAAGTCACGCAACTGATAAAACGATGCAACGATTTTGGCGCGGGTGGTATCAGTGTTGCTGTGGGGGAACTCGCCGACGGGCTTGATATCAGGCTTGATGCAGTGCTTAAAAAATACGAAGGGCTCGGCGGAACCGAGCTTGCCATATCGGAATCCCAGGAGCGTATGGCGGTGGTTGTTGCCCCCGCGCATGCAGAACACTTTATTGCCTTAGCACATGAAGAAAACTTGGAAGCCGCTGTTGTGGCGGAGGTTACGGCAAGCGAGCGCCTGGTCATGCACTGGCGGGGCGATGCTATTGTTAATATCAGCCGTGCCTTTTTAAATACAAACGGTGTGACACAAAAAGCGAAAGCAAAAATATCCGCAGTTGACGCGGGCGAAAATTATCGTCTGGCTGTGCCCAAAATATTAAAAAATAAGGGTGGTGCGGCGGCACTCAAGGCAAACCTTGCCCGTTTGGAGGTTTGCTCGCAAAAGGGCCTTGCAGAGCGGTTTGACGCGAGTATAGGTGCAGGCACCGTATTGATGCCTTTCGCAGGGAAAACGCAGATGACCCCCGAGGAGGCCATGTGTGCGAAGATACCCCTGGAATCCGGCCAAACGGACGATGCAACCGCAATGAGCTTTGGCTTTATTCCGGGGATGAGCCGTTGGAGCCCCTTCCATGGTTCTGCATACGCCGTTACCGAAGCGTTGGCAAAACTTGCCGCCATTGGTGCCAACCCTTTAAAAGCTCGTTTAACCTTGCAAGAGTATTTTGAACGCCTGCGGGATATGCCGGAGCGTTGGGGTAAGCCGGTAGCCGCCTTGCTTGGTGCACTGGCCGCACAACTGAATTTTGGCGTGCCCGCTATCGGCGGGAAGGACAGCATGTCAGGGTCCTTTAACGAGCTGGATGTTCCGCCGACACTGGTGTGTTTTGCCGTTGCGATGACAAAAGCCGGCAAAACCGGCTCGGCAGCATTTGAAAAACCCGGTTCCAAAGTGCTTTTGCTGCCACTGCCGGTTGATGAGCAAACGCTGCTACCAAATTGGGAACGAGCAAAGCAACTGTTTGAAAAAGTTGCCGCAATGGTGGCAGACGGCAGCATACGTGCCGCATCCGTCGTTCGTGAAGGCGGGGCCGCCGCCGCTGTGTGCCGTATGGCTTTTGGCAATTCCCTCGGCTTTGATTTTGTCGATAATCTTGAGCAAAAGACTCTTTTTGCCCCCTTGTGCGGCTCCTTTGTCATTGAACCGGCAGAAAATGCACGACTGGATGAGTTTGAGTGCATTGAATTGGGTCAAACTACCGCAAACAATTATTTTAAAATTGACGGCGATAAAATCTCTTTGGAAGAGCTTGTCAATGCTTGGCAAGGCACGCTCGAAGGCGTGTTCCCCACCAAGGCAAAAGCACCAGAGATGCCGTTCGACATACCGCTGTATACAACCCGTCATAGCAAAGCGCCGGCCATCAAAACAGCATCTCCTCGGGTCATTATACCCGTATTCCCCGGCACAAACTGCGAAGTCGATAGTGCCCGCACGTTCGAAAACGCCGGTGCAAAGCCGGAGATTTTGGTGATGAAAAACCTTTCGCCGCAAGATATTGACCAAAGCGTGGCGGCACTCATTAAAAGCATTAAGCAAGCACAAATCATCATGCTACCCGGCGGTTTCAGCGGTGGCGACGAGCCGGACGGCTCGGGCAAATTTATCGCGACCACTTTGCGCAACGAAAGAGTACGCGAAGCGGTGCAGGATTTGTTGGAAAACCGTGACGGGCTGATGCTCGGTATTTGTAACGGCTTTCAGGCGTTGATTAAAACCGGATTGGTTCCCTTTGGCAAAATTGTTGATATGGAGCCTCAATCTCCGACACTTACCTTCAACTCCATCGGTCGCCATGTTTCTCAAATGGTTTACACAAGGATTACGAGCGTCAAGTCACCGTGGCTCAGTCTCGTCAACGCCGGGGATGTGCACGCAGTGCCGATTTCCCACGGGGAAGGACGCTTTGTTGCAGATGACGGCACTTTAAAACAGCTTATCGAAAACGGCCAGATAGCAACACAGTATATTGACCTTTCAGGCGCCCCTTGCGCGGCAACACCATTTAACCCCAACGGGTCTGTGTGCGCAGTGGAGGGCATCACAAGCCCGAATGGTCGCATTTTCGGCAAGATGGCCCACAGTGAGCGAAAGGGCGACAACCTTTATAAAAACATCCCCTTTGATAAAGATCAGAAAATATTTGAATCCGGTGTTCTGTACTTTAAATAACGGCGAGTTAGCCTATTGAAGAGAGGTCTTTTTAAATGAAATACGCAATTATTTTGTATGACGGTATGGCGGATTATCCCGTACCCGCCCTTGGCGGCAAAACGCCGATGATGGTGGCGAAAAAACCGATTTTTGACTCTTTCGCGCGCCGGGGCGAAGTGGGGCTCGTTAAAACCGTAGCGGACGGCTTAAAACCCGCGAGCGATATCGCCAATTTAAGTGTATTGGGGTATGACCCCAAGCATTATTATACAGGTCGCTCACCGCTGGAGGCGGTCAGCATGGGCATTGCCATGGCGGATACGGATATTGCCTTGCGTTGCAACCTTGTGACGCTTTCGGAGGAATTCGATTATAGCGCAAAAACTATGCGAGACTATTCCGCGGGGGATATTTCCACAGCGGAAGCTGCAGAAATTATCAAAAGTGTTCAAGAACATTTCGGCAATGACCTGTTTCGCTTTTACAGCGGGGTCAGCTATCGCCACTGCTTGATTTGCCATAACGGCACAATGGATTTGGGCACAATGACGCCCCCGCACGATATATCCGGCAAGGTCATCGGGGCCTATCTCTCCGAAAGTGACAATGCCGCGCCATTGATTCAAATGATGCGTGAAAGTTACTGCGTCCTCAAAAACCATCCCGTGAACAAAGCAAGAATGGCCGCAGGCAAACTACCGGCCAATTCCATCTGGCTGTGGGGGGAAGGCAAAAAACCGTCTTTACCATCGTTTGAAAAAACGTACGGATTAAAAGGCAGCATCATTTCCGCCGTTGACCTGTTAAAAGGTATCGGCATTTGCGCCGGGATGAATACCCCCACGGTGGACGGTGCGACGGGTTATATCGACACAAATTTTAAGGGGAAAGCCCAATCTGCCGTGGATGAATGGCAAAGCGGGCAAGACCTTGTCTACATACATGTGGAAGCCCCGGACGAGTGTGGCCACCGCAACGAGCCGGAAAATAAGGTGCGTTCCATTGAGCTGATTGACGAACAGCTGTTACCCGTTTTACTCCGATATTTAGAAACACTCGACGATTATAAAGTTATGATACTGCCCGACCACGCCACGCCCATTGTAACGGGTACGCACGCGCCCGACCCTGTGCCGTATATGATATACCGCAAGAGCAGGGAGCATGACAGTCAGGTGGACACGATTAATGAAGAAACGGCCAAGGCAACCGGGCATTTTATTGAGTTCGGACCGGGCTTGATGAAACACTTTATAGATTATTAAAATGAGGGATAATTTTGGCGCAGGTTTATATTCTGGTTGGCAAAATTGCCAGCGGTAAAACCACATGGGCGATGGAACGGAAAAAGAATACCCCCCTTGTGCTCCTTTCCTGTGATGATTTAATGTTAAACATCTTCGCCGGTTGTCTGGGTGACAAACACGGCGAAACGGAAAGACGTTGCCTTAATTTCCTGTTCGGGCAAGCGGTTCAGCTTGTGGGGATGGGGATGGACGTGGTATTGGATTCGGGGTTTTGGACTAAAAAATCCCGCGCGATGGCAAAAGAGTATTTTGCCGACCAACAGATTCAAACAAAGGTGTATTACTTTAAGACGCCCGACAGGGTCCGCATGGAAAGGCTACAAGAACGCAACGCTCGCTTGGCACACTCTGCAAAGCGTGAATTTATTATTGATGCCCCACTTTTAGCAAAGCTCGACAAAAAGTTTGAAGAGCCTTTATCCAATGAGATTGATTTTATTGTAGGAATGGAGTAGTGAACGATGTTAAAAAGAACGTTTAAAAACAAGAGTGAGTCCCTGTCCGTTTTGGGGCTGGGTTGTATGCGTCTTCCGGTACTTGAAGGCAAGGATGCGACTATCGATTATGTAAAAGCACAGGAAATGTTGGACTTCGCACTTGCGAACGGCATAAACTATTTGGACACCGCTCACGGGTATCACGCAGGGGAGTCCCAAAAGTTTTTGGGCAAGGCACTTGCAAAGCATCCCCGCGACTCTTATTACCTTGCCACAAAGCTACCCATGTGGGATGTGCACACGCAAGAGGATGTTGAAAAAATATTCAACCTTCAATTAGCGTATTTAAACACCGATTATTTTGACTTTTATTTGCTCCACGCGTTGGACAAAGGCAACTTCAAAAAAAGCGTGGATTTTGGCGCCTATGAATTTATTTCTAAAATGAAGGCACAGGGGAAAATAAAGTACATCGGCTTTTCTTTCCACGATACACCCGACGTTTTAGAGCAAATTGTCGAAAAGTACGATTGGGATTTTGCACAGCTCCAAATAAACTATGTAGACTGGAAAAACCAAAACGCAAAAAAGCAATACGAAATTTTGGAAAAACATCATATTCCTTGCATCGTTATGGAGCCTGTACGAGGCGGTGCGCTGGCGAACCCGGGGGAAAAGGCGACGGCACTGCTAAAACAAGCACAGCCGGAAAAAAGCCTTGCGTCCTGGGCTATCCGTTATGCCGCAAGCCTGCCGAATGTTATAACCGTCTTAAGTGGCATGTCTGACATGGAACAATTAAAAGATAACTTAAATACGACGACTAACTTCGAGCCACTTACACAAGAGGAGCTTGCCTTGCTTGAAAAAGTCGCCCTGGAATTTAATAGGAAAGATATGATCCCTTGTACCGCTTGCCGTTACTGTATGGACTGCTCGTTCGGCGTTGATATACCCGGTGTATTTGAAGTGTACAACAACTATGTGGAGCATAAAAATAAAGAGGAATTTTTGACTGCATACAAACAAGCTTATGTCGACTCAGGTGCAGAGCTTTGTACAAAATGTGGGGACTGTGCGCCACGCTGTCCACAGTTTATTGATATACCGGGAAAAATCGAGATGATAAAAGAATTGATTAATAAAATGTAAGGGCGAACACCGGTCGTTCGGAATAGAATTGATGGGAAAGGCTTGATACTATGAAAAAATATCACTTAAATACCAACTGCGTTCAAGCGGGGTATACCCCTAAAAATGGTGAGCCGCGCGTTTTACCGATTATTCAAAGCACCACTTACAAGTACGATTCCAGTGAAGAAATGGGCAAGCTTTTCGATTTAACCGCGCCCGGTTATTTTTACACCCGCCTTCAAAACCCGACCAACGATGCCGTGGCGGCAAAAATAGCCGCGCTTGAGGGTGGCGTTGCGGCGGTTTTAACTTCCTCCGGGCAAGCGGCGTCGTTCTTTTCCATTTTTAATATTTGCTCGGCAGGGGACCATGTCGTGAGTTCCTCCACCATTTATGGCGGCACCTTCAACCTTTTTTCCGTCACTATGAAAAAACTTGGGATAGATTTTACGTTTGTTCACCCCGATGCAGGTCAAGCAGAGCTTGATGCCGCCTTTAAGCCCAATACAAAGGCGGTGTTTGCCGAGTCATTATCAAACCCGACCTTGGTTGTTTTGGATATTGAAAAATTTGCTCGGTTGGCTCACGCCCACAAAGTGCCTTTGATTGTTGATAACACCTTTCCAACCCCTGTCAACTGCCGTGTGTTTGAGTTTGGTGCGGATATCGTTATACATTCCACCACCAAATATATGGACGGTCATGCGACCAGCGTCGGTGGCGTAATTGTCGACAGCGGTAATTTCGATTGGGCACAAGGGGATAAATACCCGGGGCTTACAACACCCGACCCTTCTTATCATGGCATAACGTATACGGAAAGCTTTGGCAAGGGGGCCTACATCACCAAAGCGGTGGTGCAGTTAATGCGGGATTTGGGCTCGATTCCTTCCCCGCAAAACTCGTTTTTGCTCAACCTAGGGCTTGAAACACTGTTTTTGAGGGTCGAACGCCATTGCCAAAATGCGCTTGCTGTGGCGAAGTACCTTCAGGCGGCCCCCGGCATTGCGTGGGTAAACTATCCGGGTCTTGAAAACAACCAATATTATGCTCGGGCTCAAAAATATATGCCTGCCGGTACTTGCGGCGTTGTTTCCTTCGGCTTGAAGAGCGGGCGCGAAGGAGCGGTCAAGTTTATGGACAGTTTAAAGCTGGCCGCGATTGTCACGCATGTAGCGGACTGCCGCACGTGTGTTTTACACCCGGCGAGCACCACCCACCGACAGCTTTCCTCGGCGGAGCTGGATGCTTGTGGCGTAGGCGACGACTTAATCCGTTTATCCGTAGGCATTGAACATGTGGATGATATTATTGATGATTTAGAACAGGCGTTAAAGTCATAAGGCTGTCTTTTGCCCATTCAAAAGCGTGATTCTTGCGTGAGCAATAGCGCGAAAAACCGCAATAATGCAAGTAAAACGGAGATTGAGCTCTTTAAATTAAAAAATCCGAAAAAATGCTTGACACCCTTGCTTTCATATGATAATATGGGCAAGCATCAAATCGGGTAAGATATGAAGCGCTGTCTTGCGAAGCGAATTTTTTATTGAATTAGCCCGATATAAAAACAGTTCGGAGGTATATCAATGTCAACTTATATGCCAAAGGTAGAGAGCATGACCCGCAAATGGTATTTGCTTGACGCCGCAGACAAGCCCCTCGGCCGTGTCGCCGTTCAGGCTGCTGTTCTTCTTCGCGGCAAGCATAAGCCTATTTTTGTCCCGCATACCGATTGCGGTGACCATGTTATTATCATCAATGCGGAAAAAACAGTTCTCACCGGCAACAAATTGGAACAAAAAAAGTATTACAGTCACAGTGGCTATATTGGGAATCTCAAAGAAGTCAAATACAGCACTTTGATGAAAACAAAGCCGGAATTTGTGGTTACGCACGCTGTTAAAGGCATGCTACCCGATACGGTTCTCGGCCGCAAGGCACTCACAAGACTGCGCGTGTGCAAAGGTGCCGAGCATGCTCATGCATCGCAAAAACCCGAAGATTGGGTATTTTAAGAAGGGAGGCAATCAATTATGTATGATAACAACCCATATTTTTACGGCACAGGCCGCAGAAAAGAGTCTGTCGCAAGGGTACGTGTTTACCCCGGAACAGGTTCCATCACCATCAATGATAGAGATATTGACGATTACTTTGGTCTTGAAACACTCAAGTTCATTGTGCGCCAGCCTCTCGTCTTAACGGACACGAAAGAAAAGCTGGACATTGTCTGCCGTGTCAACGGCGGCGGTGTGACCGGTCAAGCAGGTGCTATCCGTCACGGCATTGCCCGCGCACTCTTACTGTTGGACGGCGAACTCCGCCCGACCCTCAAAAAAGCCGGTTTCCTCACCAGGGACCAACGCATGAAGGAAAGAAAGAAGTACGGCTTAAAAGGTGCCCGTCGCGCACCACAGTTTTCGAAGAGATAA
>CAZMSM010000012.1:0-43498 GCA_964568955.1 uncultured Eubacteriales bacterium
CCGTAAGCATTGAAAAAATGCAGGAGCGCGAGGGCACGGATTTGCTGGACATTGAAGCGAATATCTTTTGTGAAAAAGAAAGCCACAAAGGCATCATCATCGGCAAAAACGGTGAGATGCTCAAAAGAGCCTCCACTCGTGCGCGGGAAGATATGGAAAAGTTTTTCCAATGCCGCATTAATCTTCAGTGCTGGGTAAAGGTGAAGGAAGACTGGCGCAACCGCGAAGGTTTACTGCGCAATTTCGGGCTCAACTGATTTTAACCCTTGTGCCACCATCATTAAAAAAGGAAAACGACCATGCAAATCAACACCGACGGTCTGGTCATCAGAGAAAGCGCTGTAGGCGAAAATGACCGTATGATTACCGTGCTCACAAAAGACTTCGGCATCGTGCGTGCTTTTGCCAACGGCTCCAAAAGAATGAAAAGCCGTTCACAATGTGCGACACAGCTCTTGAGCTATTCCCGCTTTTCCATTTACCAAGGGCGCAACAGCAGCACCGTTAATGAAGCCCAGAGCATCGAAATTTTTTTCAAATTGCGGGAGGATATCGAAAGACTTTCTCTCGCTCAATATTTTTGTGAGATTGTCGGCGAGTTGACACCGGAAACATATGAGGCGCAAGAGTATTTAAAGCTTATGCTAAATTCTCTTCACTTTTTGGCAAACGAAACGCGCCCCCACCTGCTGCTCAAAGCGCTCATGGAACTGCGTGTCCTTTGCCTTTCGGGCTACATGCCGGATTTAACGGCCTGTGACAGCTGCGGAAAGTTTGAGGATACCGTGATGTATTTTGATAAAGACAACGCACGCTTGTTGTGTTCGACCTGCAAAACCGGTGGCATGCCCGCCGGTATGGGCGTGATTACAGCGATGCGCCACATTTGTTATGCCGACCCTGTAAAGCTTTATGCCTTTACACTGCCGGATGAGAGTTTAAAGCACCTTTCAAAGATTACGGAAAGCTATTTGATGGCACACGTGCAAAGGAGATTTAAAACACTGGACTTTTACAAATCCCTGACCCTCAACAAATGACGACAACTGCTTTTTATAATGGAGATAACCTATGACAGTGCAAAAAAACCGACATTACAGAGCCCTCGAACTGGATAAAATCCTGGAACGCCTGGCGGATTTTACAGCCTGCGAAGATGCCCGCCTTGAGGCGGTCAATCTGCAGCCCCAAGGCGACATCCACCTCGCCCGTGCGCTCATAAGGCAGACAAGTGACGCGCACATATTGTTGGCCAGGTTTGGAGGGCCCTCCTTCGGTGGGCTGCAAAATGTCAATAACGCTTTGGCTCGCGCGGACGCCGGCAGTGTGCTGACAATGAAAGATTTGCTGGATGTCGCGGGCGTATTGCGGATTATCCGCGGACTTGTTCAATGGCGCAGCACCAACAGCTCGGTGGAAAGCGTACTGGATATTTACTTTAAAGCCCTTGAACCAAATAAATTTTTAGAAGACGCTATCGGCTCTGCCATTCTTTCGGAAGAAGAAATGGCGGACAGCGCCTCCCCTTTGCTATACGACCTTCGCCGTAAAATCCGTCAACAAGAGACACGGGTGCGCGAACAGCTGGAAAAATATGCCCGCTCGCAAACCTACGCCAAGTACCTGCAAGAAAACATTATCACCATGCGCAACGGCCGCTATGTGGTACCCGTTAAAAACGAATACCGCAACGAAATCCCCGGGCTGGTGCACGACACGTCCTCAAGCGGCGCCACGGTGTTTATAGAACCCATGCCGGTGGTGGAAGCAAACAATGAAATTAAGGTGCTCAAAAGCAGTGAACGCGACGAGATGGAGCGAATCCTCGCAGAGCTTTCCGCCACGGCGGGTGATTTTGCCCAAAGCATCAAATCAAGTTATGAATGTGCGGTTGAACTGAACTTAATTTTTGCCAAAGCAAACTATGCCTACAGCATCAAAGCAACCGTACCGCAACTAAACGATGAGGGTGAAATCAGTCTGCGCGCCGCGCGCCACCCCTTAATTGACGACAAAACGGTTGTGCCCGTGGACATACTCCTCGGCAAGGACTTTGACACCCTGGTGATTACCGGCCCCAACACGGGCGGCAAAACCGTTTCCATTAAGACTGTCGGGCTTTTAACGCTCATGGCCATGTGCGGGTTGCTGATCCCCGCAGGCGACCGCAGTCAACTGTCCGTATTCCATGAAGTCTTAGCGGATATCGGCGACGAGCAAAGCATTGAACAATCACTGTCTACGTTTTCCGGCCATATCACGAATATTATTGATATTATAAAAAGAGCGGACGAGCGCAGCCTTGTGTTGATTGACGAACTCGGCGCGGGCACAGACCCCATTGAAGGTGCGGCATTGGCAATGGCCATCCTTGAAGCGTTGCACTTTAAGGGGGCTAAAATCGCCGCCACCACACATTACGCGGAGCTGAAAGCCTATGCTCTGCAGACACCGCGTGTGGAAAATGCCTGTTGTGAATTCGATGTTGCAACCCTTCGTCCGACATTCAGACTATTGATAGGCGTGCCCGGGCGGTCAAACGCCTTCGCCATCTCCGAAAGACTGGGGATGCCCTCGGATGTGGTGGACAGAGCACGCGAGCTCGTTTCCACCGAAAGCCTGCGTTTTGAAGACGTGGTAGACAAATTGGAGTTCAGCCGCCGCCAGATGGAAAAAGAGCATGAATATGCCCAATCACTTTCCGCTCAGGCACAGTCCGCCTTGAATGAGGCGGATGCCTCCAAAATTGAAATTCAGACTTTGCGCGACAAAGAGCTCGAGCGAGCAAAGGCGCAAGCTGCCAAAATAACCGAACAGGCCAAACGTGAAGCGTATGCGCTGTTAATGGAACTCGAACAACTCCGCAAAGAAAAAGGCAAAACAAAAGATGCCGCCGAACTTGCCCGGCGCGCGCGTGCCGTCGTCAAGCGCGGCGTTGAAGCTATCGACATCGCCTCCGACCCGGTGGTGGGTTTCGTGGACATTGGCGGCGACTATGTGTTGCCCCGCCCACTGAAAGTTGGGGATACCGTCATTATTGCCGAAATCGGTAAAGAGGCCAAAGTCCTCTCCCTACCGGATAAAAGCGGCAATGTGGAACTACAAACCGGCACAGCCAAAACAAGGGTCAAGCTCAGCGGCCTTCGCCTGGTGGAATCCGCAAAATCCACCCGTTCAACATCCACACCGCGTAGCCGCAACACCGGTATGGAAAGCCGGCAGAACCTCGCCGCACAAACAAGCCTAGACCTGCGCGGCATGACGGTAGATGAATGCCTGATTGACCTGGACCGTTTCATCGACGCCTCCCTGCGCACGGGACTTTCGGAGTTCACCGTCATCCACGGCAAAGGTACCGGTGCACTGCGCAAGGCTGTACAGCAATATTTAAAAGACAGCCCCTATGTCAAATCCCACCGCTTAGGCGTATTCGGCGAAGGCGAAGACGGCGTTACAATAGTGGCGCTACGATAAAAAACGTTGTCCCAATGTAGAGACAAACGGTGTTCGTCCGCAATGTAGGGCAAGGGCTCTGCTCTTGCCGAGCTACGAATACGGTTTAACCACCGTCCTCAAATAACAAAATAAATCAACATCGTTCCTGATTGAATATTTTTTAAAATAAATCCACGTGGCTAATGTAGCAAGCGTATAACCAGCGCGGCAAGAGCAGAGCCCTTGCCCTACAGCGAAAAATAGGCTTTGCGCGTTCAAATCAACAACATCAAAAACGATGTATAATACCGGTAACACAGGAGGAATCACCATCAAAAAACTTATAATAACAATCGTAACCTTTTGCCTATTGATGGGCTTGACGGCTTGCACAGGAGACGGTCAAACCATCACCACAACTGCCCATGACCACGATCATCACGATCATTTAATAGGGCTTGAAAACATCGGCTTTTGGTTTGCCGACAAGGGCTTTATCCTCACCATTGTTGACTGGCCCGCGGGCAGGAGCGAAAGATTCCCCTCCAATTTAACGCCGCAACTCATGAAGCTCGGGGGTACCGAGGAAATTTTCGTCTTTGATTTCGACAGTGTGGAAAAAGCACACAACGAATTGGGCGACAATACAGATAGTAATAAAATGGTCTACACCAAAGATGCCTTCATCCTGATGTACAGCGGCACAAACCAGACCATCATTGAAACCTTAGAGGCTCATTTCGACCAAGCTTACTGGAAGTAACGTTATAAAAACTTTCAATAAAAAGCGGGCTACCTTTCACGATTGTATCGTTAAGAGGCAGCCCGTTTATTTTTTTATTGCAAGGGAGCTATATCATTTTTTTTTGCGGCGGAACAAGGCTTTGCTGCCTTTTGGATCTAAAGCGGCATAAAACGCCACCATTACAATGATAGCAATCGTGCCCAGAATAAAAACCTGCGGAACACCTTCGATGGTAAAGGGCAACCCCGAACGCAGAAAAATGAAGTCCCCTTCTATCCCTAAGAAACGCGACACATACTCACTGTTAAACAAATTAATAAATAAGCCGAGAATCGCAAGCCATACTTTTTTGAACTGCGGCTTGAACTGACCGGTAAAATATTCAAACACAGGGATGAAAATAATCGCCGTGTGCTGAAGGATGCTTTTCAGAATTGAAAAATTCAGCACGTTACTGGTAAAAATATCCTGAGGATATACAAAGGTGATGACACCGCCGATAAACGCAAACACATAAAAAATTTCTTTAAGCGTTTTATTGTTTGTAAACACGATTAGCGGAACCAGAACCCCTGCAAAATTGCACGGGTAAAGCGGCCAAGTCTCAAGCGGGGATATACCGCGACCAATCCAAACACCGCGCCAGAAAACCTCAAACCCCAGGGAAACAGCTGCTGCGACAATAAGAACCATGCGCCGATTTTTCGGGGAAAGCCGTTTGCCGACAATGCACATTAGTGTTGTAACAACGATAAGCGCAGCTATGGAAACAAGGTGCGTTTTGCCATAAGCGTAGTCCCCGGCAACGCCCCCCGTGCCATTCCAAAAATTCGACCAGAAAACAGTCATTGAAATCACCGCCTAACTTTATAGTGCTTTTATTTTACTTGTTTTGCTCTCTTTTGTCAAAACAAATTTACCCTAAAACATCCCCTATTCTTTGTGATTTCTAGCCCATGCAACAATCTTTTTCATTATTTATAATAAATTTTAAATAATGGTTGAATGGTAGTGTTCTTTGTGGTATAACGGTGGCGTAGAAACGTAATTAGTCATGCTTTGATGGAGAGTTTGATACCGGACTCACAAAAAATCTTCATCATTTTTACTGTTTACCGGTATCGGGAGGGTTTTTCATGCTACCTAAAGAACTACTGACAAACATACCATTACCCGAAGAATTCAGTCAAAAAGCGGATGAACTTTTGCTTAAAGACGAAAAGGCTCTATTTTCTATCGTCGGTGATTTAAATCTTGCCGGCAAATATGCAAGCTCCGCTCTTATTGCCACAGACAAACGTCTTATCGTCTTCGACGAACGGCACAAGGGTGGGGTTTTTACCATCCCCCACACAGAGGTGGAAGAATCAAGCGTAAAACGCATGTACGGCAACGCCGTGCTTCGGGTCAAAAAAGATGGTCGTCAACTGGACATCTTCCGTTTCACCTATTCAATTGCCGAACTCTGCGATGCCGTGGCGATGTTTTCCGAAAACATTGCCAAAGGCGAGGATCCGGGGGCCGAGTTTAAAGCAGTCGAAGCAACGTTTGAAAAGAAAAAGTCCGTCTGCCCCAAATGCGGGCGTGTGCTCAGCCGCCAAGGGGCGGAGTGCATCAACTGCGCTTCAAAAGGCAAACTGGCCAAAAAGCTGGCAAAGTATGTCCAGCCCGAATGGAAGATCATGTTGCTTTGCCTTGGCCTTTCGCTGATTACCACAGCAATGGCACTCGTCCCCCCCTATGCGACCAAGTTGCTCGTTGATGATGTGCTCGTCAATAATGACACAAGAAAGCTGATTATATTGGTGTCCGCTTTGCTTGGCGTATATGCCTTGCAACACGGCATCGGCGCAATACGGGGTTATTTTATGCGCATTACGGGGGACAAAATCGTTACTTCCCTGCGCAACGACATTTACGAAAAAGCCCAGTACCTGCCGCTGAGTTTTTATGACAAAACCAGCACCGGTTCCGTTATCTCCCGCGTGAGCGGCGACACGGGTACCCTGCAGGCGTTTATGCTTCGAATTTCACAAGAGGCGGTTATTCAGTTTTTATTGATGATTGGTATCATTGTGATTATGTTTGTTCTCAACTGGAAGTTGACGTTGCTATCCCTCTTGCCTGTGCCGTTTGTTGTCGTCGGTGCGAAAATGTTTGGCAATCGGATTTCGCCGATTTATCGTAAAATCTGGCGCAGGTGGGCTGCGGTGAGTTCCATTTTGTCGGACACGCTACCGGGTATTCGGGTCATCAAATCCTTTACCGGCGAAGAAAGAGCAGCGGATAAATTCGCATCTTACAACAAAGAATGGTTGCGGGAAGATCGCAAGGCGGCTGTGCTGTCGAACGCCTTCCCCTCTGCCGTCACCTTTTTCGTCACCTGCGGCTCCTTGCTGATTTGGGGCATGGGTGGCTATTGGGTTATCACCACGCCGGACAAAATATCCGTCGGTTTGCTGGTTTCCTTTATCTCCTACACCAGCATGTTCTATGGGCCCATCAATTTTTTCGCCACCCTCAACGACACCTATCAAAATGCCTTGACCTCGGCAGAGCGGATTTTGGACATCATCGATGCCGAACCCGAGCAAAACTTCGGTGAGGGCAACATGATAAACCGACTAAAAGGCAAAATTGAATTTAGGAATGTCAACTTTTCCTTTGACAGAATCAAGAAAACACTCGTCAACATTAATCTCGTCATCGAACCGGGCGACATCGTCGGTATTGTGGGCACCACCGGTTCGGGTAAAAGTACCTTAGTGAATTTGCTCATGCGTTTTTATGATAATTACGAGGGCGATATTCTGGTTGATGATGTCAATATAAAAGATATTGATATAACCTCATATCGTGGTAAAATAGGGTATGTCCAACAAGAGCCGACGATGTTCCGTGACACGATTTTCCGCAATATCGCATACAGCTCACCGGACGCGAGTGCGGAGCAAGTGATTCACGCGGCCGACGTGGCAAACGCGCACTCGTTTATAGCCCGTATACCGGATGCCTATGATACCATGCTCGGGGAGCGCGGCGTGGGTCTTTCCGGTGGCGAAAGGCAGCGAATATCCATCGCAAGGGCTGTCCTTAAGAATCCGAGTCTGCTGATTTTTGATGAAGCAACCGCAGCGGTGGATTCCGAAACGGAGCACTTGATTCAACAGGCCATTGAGCGGCTTATCAGCGGGCGGACCACCCTGATGATTGCACACCGACTGTCTACCCTGCGAAAGGCAAATAAAATTGTCGTCATAGACAAAGGCGAAATCATCGAGTTCGGCTCACATGATGAGTTGATGGACCTCAAAGGCAAATATTTTAAACTTATTGAAATCCAATCCCTTTCCGAAAAGATCCGAGAAGGCAAGGAAGCGGAAAACTTTGAATAACAATTTTCTTTGTGATATTTGTGATATGTGGAAGGATATGTTATCATGGCAGAAAGAACCTATATTGAAAACGACAATGCACGAATAACACGAAAAGACGGAATACTGCTGAAAGTCGAAATGTATGATGGCAGAGTGTTTGAGGATGTGGAAGCGCGCCGGCTTTTCCCCCTCACAGGGCTGCAAAAATACATCACACTCTTGGACGAAGAGGGCGTAGAGCAGGGCGTTATTCGTAATATGAAAACGCTTACACCGGACAGCCGCAAGGTGATCGAGGATGTTTTGGCGGAATATTACCTTGTGCCGAAAATCACGGAAATTTTTTCAATCGTCGAAAAATATGGCAAGTTAAGGGTGAAGGCCCAGACGGATAACGGCCTGCATCGCTTTGAAATAAAAAACACACATGCGGATATTAAATCACTCTACGACGGCAGAGTACTCATCAAAGACTCCAGCGACAATCGTTATGAAATTGCCGATTTAAGGGAATTAAGCAAAAATAGTCTGCGCATTTTGAACCCCTATCTTTAATCAAGGAGGCAGCCATGAAATTAGTTTTAGCCGTAATCAACAACGATGACAGTGCCGAGGTCACAGCCGCGCTGACCAACGAAGGGTACTTCATCACCAAACTGTCCACCACCGGCGGCTTTTTAATGGCCGGCAATACCACGCTACTCATCGGTGCCCAGGACAACGAGGTTGAAAGCATCAAACAAACCATTGCCAAGCATAGCTATACGCGTGAAAAGAATATCCCCACCAGCTCTTCTTTGGGGCGTGGGCTTGGCGCCGCAGATGTCAATGGAAGGGCACAAGTAAAGGGAGCGACTATTTTTGTACTGAGCGTTGACAGCTTTGAAAAATTGTAACCATTTTTAAAAAACTTTTTTAAAAAAGTTTTCCACATTGTTTTCAACCTTTTTAGCGAGCTTCTATGTATATATGGTGGTATTTCGAACCTTGAACACAACTTGTGGCGCACAAAAAACTTCTTGTGTTTTTTCCACCTTTTTTCAACGGTACAATGTTAAAAAATGCACGCCGATGTCAGTTTTTTATGCTTGACACCGGCTTTTCTTTTTAGTATAATGACTCACTGTAAAGTCAAACGCTTTACAGCGTAGTAACAGGCTTGGATTGTACGTAGATATTGTATCGAAAGAAGAAGGTGTTCCTTTGGCAAAAAATCTTCATATAACGGTTTTGCTTGATTTTTACGGGGATATGCTAACCGATAAACAACGGGAATTTTTAGGTTATTACTATAACGACGACCTCTCCCTTTCGGAAATTGCCGTCAACGAAGGTATCACGCGCCAAGGTGTGCGTGATGCCATAAAAAGAGCCGAAACGCAACTGTATGAAATGGAGAGCCGCTTGGAACTTGCACGCCGTTTTGACGAAATGCGCGATGGGCTCAACGAAATTATTGAATTGGCAAACGATATAAGCGATTATAATATGCGTCACAGCCTTTCCAGGGAAATTAATGAATACACGGTTAAGATCAAAACCGTATCGCAATTGTTGTTACAGTGAGGTGTAAATAGTGGCATTTGAAGGTCTGTCGGATAAATTAGAAGCAGCGTTTAAAAAGTTAAGAAGCAAGGGCAGCCTGACTGAGGCCGATGTCCGCGAAGCGATGAGAGAGGTCCGTTTGGCACTGCTTGAGGCGGATGTCAACTACAAAGTCGCCAAGGAATTCACCACAACCGTTACCGAAAGAGCCATCGGCGCCCAGGTGATGGAAAGCTTAACCCCTTCCCAGATGGTTGTTAAAATCGTCAATGAGGAACTCGTCGAACTAATGGGCGGCACACGTTCCCGCCTCGCAAGTGCACCGCACCCGCCAACCGTGGTTATGATGTGCGGCCTGCAAGGCTCCGGTAAAACCACACACTGCGCCAAAATTGCGCTTATGCTAAAAAATCAAGGCAACCGTCCCCTGCTTGTTGCCTGTGACATATACCGTCCCGCCGCCATCAAGCAACTGCAAGTGGTGGGCGAACAAGTGGGCGTCCCCGTTTTTGAAATGGGCACGGCCAACCCTGTTGAAATCGCCAAGCAAGCGATAAAGCTGGCCAAAGACCAAGGTTACGACTACGTGTTTTTGGATATGGCAGGTAGGTTGCACATTGACGAAGAGTTAATGAATGAACTTAAAAGCGTCAAGGCAGAGGTCAAGCCTCACGAAATCCTGCTTGTTGTTGATGCGATGACCGGGCAAGATGCCGTTAATGTGGCATCCGCTTTTAATGAAGCCTTGGGCATAGACGGCATTGTTTTAACCAAATTGGACGGTGATACCCGTGGCGGCGCAGCACTCTCTACCCGCTCTGTCACCGGCAAACCGATAAAATTTGTCGGCGTGGGCGAAAAGCTTGAGGACTTGGAAGACTTCCATCCGGACAGAATGGCATCCCGCATCCTTGGTATGGGCGACATGCTCTCCCTTATCGAAAAAGCCGAAGTCGCTCTTGATGAAAAAAAGGCAATCGAGCTGGAAGACAAAATTCGCAAAAACAAGTTTGACTTGAATGACCTATATGACCAAATAAGCCAAGTACGAAAAATGGGCAATATCAAAGATACCCTTTCCATGCTCCCCGGTGTCGGCAAAAAACTCGAAAATGTAGATATCGACGAGCGCAAGTTTGACCGCGTTCAGGCCGTTATCACTTCTATGACACCGGACGAACGCGCAAACCCTGCCATCATCAATCCCTCCCGTAAACGCAGAATTGCGGCAGGCAGCGGGCAAAAGGTGGAGGATGTCAACCGCGTACTCAGCCAGCTCAAAAACATGCAGGCCATGTTTAAACAATTCAGCGGCAAGGGCGGCAAAAACAAATTCCGCAAAATGGCCATGGGGCAACGCGGCAATCAAAACTTTATGTAATCTCAATTTAAACAGCATTGTCTTTTAAATTGTGGCTATACAATTTTTATTAACTTTGGAGGAAATTATTATGGCAGTAAAAATCAGGTTGCGCCGCATGGGCGCAAAAAAGACTCCTTTCTATCGTATCGTCGTGGCGGATTCCAGGTATCCCCGTGATGGTAGATTTATAGAGGAAATCGGCACTTACAACCCCCTACTGGACCCGCCGGAAGTCAAGGTTGACGCCGAAAAGGCGCAACAATGGATTGCCAATGGCGCACAGCCGACGGACACCGTTAAAGCCATTCTCAAAAAGAACGGCATTATTTAAACGGTTTCTGAACAAACACGTTGTTTTGGACTAGGAGGAACCTTACATGAAAGAGCTTTTAATTGAAATTGCAAAAGGACTCGTTGAAGACCCTTCCGCCGTTGACGTTACAGTTGACGAACCCGATGAAGAAGGCACTGTCGTGTATCATCTGCATGTAGGCGAAGCCGACATGGGCAGGGTCATCGGCAAGCAGGGACGCATTGCAAAAGCAATCCGCACCATTATGCGTTCCGCCGCCAATCGTGTTGACCAAAAGGTATCGGTAGAAATTGATTGACACAACAAGCAGCAATGCTCAGATGGATTCGGACGGTGAAAGCCGTCTGAAGCCTTATTTGGAGATTGGTCAAATTGTCGGCACCCACGGTGTGCGTGGCGAACTGCGCGTAAACCCGTGGTGTGACGCACCGGACTTCTTCCAAAGATTTGAAACCCTCTACTATGACGAAAAAGGGACGCAGGCGGTCAAGGTTTTAGCCTGCCGCCCGCACGGCAATATTGTGTTGCTTTGCCTTGAAGGTGTAAGCGGTGTTGAAAGCGCTGCTGCCTTGCGGGGCAAAGTTCTTTATATGCACCGCCGGGATGCTAAGATGCCGCCGGGTCAATACTTTATCGTAGATTTGATTGGCTGCAAAGCCGTTGACGCAAACGATGAAAGTTTAACCTACGGAGTTTTGACAGATGTAACCCACACAGGCGCGAACGATGTTTGGCATATTAAAGGCGCAAACGGAAAAGAGTACCTTTTACCCGTCATCGATCAAGTAGTTATTCATACGGATGTAGAGGCCGGTATTGTTAAAATCCGTCCCCTGGATGGTATATTTGAAGACTAGGGGCAAAAAGCAAAGGCCGGTACTTCTTCGAGCCAAAAGAGCAGAAAGTATGATGTATGATGAGAATTGATATTCTGACCCTTTTCCCCGAGCTTTGCGAGGCTGTGCTCAAAGAAAGCATCATCGGGCGTTCCCGCGAGCGTGGGTTGGTTGAAATCAACTGCCTCAATATTCGGGACTTTACCACCGATAAACACCGCAGGGTGGATGATACCCCCTATGGCGGCGGCACCGGGATGATCATGCAAACGCAACCCATATACGACTGTTTTATGGCGCTTTGCAAGGATACGGGTAAACGCCCACATTTAATTTACCTGTCCCCTCAAGGCAAAGTGCTCACGCAAGAGCGCATCAAGGCACTGTCCGCTATGGATAACATTGCTTTGCTATGCGGCCATTATGAAGGTGTAGACGAACGGGTCCTTGAAGAAATCGTGGATGAGGAAATATCCATCGGCGACTATGTGCTCACCGGCGGTGAGTTACCGGCCCTTGTACTGGCGGACAGCATCACACGCATATTGCCCGGCGTCCTCGCAAGCGACGAAGCGTTTGAACAAGAAAGCCACTATTCCTCTCTACTTGAATACCCACAATATACACGCCCCTATGATTGGCACGGCGTGGAGGTACCCGAGGTACTGGTTTCCGGTCATCATGCGAATATCGTGCGGTGGCGGCGCGAACAAAGCCTGAAGCGCACGGCACAAAGGCGCCCCGAAATGCTCAAAACTGCCGAATTGGATAAAAAAGACAAGGAATTTTTATCCAATCAAGGGCAAAAAGAATAAGCATTTGCGTGTTTTTTTATTTTATGTAGGTGTTTTCAGCGAGTTTCCGTGCAATATGCTGAATATCGCATTATTTCTTTAGTAAATCTGCACAATAGCAGCAGTTCAAACCTATCACACTTTGGGATACAAGCCGAATTATCCTAAAACCACCGTAAGTTCGCTCTTTTGCGTTGACGATACCCGAATTTGTGCTATACTGTATATAGTGTTTACGATACAAAGAATTTGTGTTTGGGAGATATTGATTATGTTTGTAAAAGATGTCATGGTTCAAAATCAAGTGGGCCTTCATGCTCGACCGGCAACCTTTTTTATTCAAAAAGCCAATGAGTTTAAGTCCTCCATTTGGGTTGAAAAAGATGACCGCAGAGTCAATGCCAAAAGCCTTTTGGGCGTTCTTTCATTGGGCATTATGGGCGGTACACAAATCCGCATTATAGCAGGCGGGCCGGACGAAGAAGAGTCTGTCGAAGAACTGGTAAAACTCCTCAATACGGGGTTTGCCGAGTAATACAATTAACCGTGAATATGCAAGGCAGGCTGTATAGCCTGCCTTTTTCATCTTTAAAAGTTCCCCTGTTTGTGGTAAAATAGTCCTGTCAAAACCTATGATTTAAAAAGACTGATAAACAATGAATGAATTGATCCAAACCCTGCGCGAAAAATCCATGCGTCTGCCACAAACCCCGGGTGTTTATTTGATGAAAAACGCCAAGGGGGATGTTATCTATGTCGGCAAGGCGAAAGCCCTTAAAAACCGCGTGAGCACCTACTTTGGCGGGCAGAGCAACCAGTATATCAAAGTGGTTAAAATGGTGGAACACGTCGCGGACTTTGACTATATTTTAACCGACAGCGAGTTTGAGGCTTTGGTGCTCGAATGCAGTTTAATCAAACAGCACATGCCGAAATACAACATTTTGCTCAAAGATGACAAGGGCTACCATTACATTAAAATCACAAAAGGCCCGTGGCCCGGCATTACCGCCGTTAAGCAAAAGCTGGACGACGGTGCTGAATACATCGGACCTTATACAAGTTTTTACACCGTTTCCAAGGCAGTGGACGAGGCTTTAAAAATATTCCGCCTGCCCCAATGCTCAAAGAGCTTCCCTGCGGACTGCCGCAAAAGCCGCCCCTGCTTGAACTTTTTTATTCAGCAGTGCTCTGCCCCTTGTGCAGGCAAAATCAAGCAAGGCGCCTACAACGAAGCAGTCAGCGAGGCTGTTAACTTCTTAAAGGGCGGCAGTACAGCGACACTCAAGGATTTGCAGGGCCGCATGGAGCTTGCCGCCGAAAATTTGGAGTATGAAAAGGCCGGCAGACTGCGGGACACGATTGCCGCTATCAAACGCATGAACGAAAAACAAAAGGTCGTAGCTGCCGGGGTACGGGAGCAAGATGTTTTTGCCATTGTGCAAGGCAGCGCACAGCAAGACCGCCGCACAAGCGAAAAGGCCTGCATGGCTGTACTGCGTTTTAGTGGGGGCAGGCTGTTTGACAGCGAGCATTTCATCTTCGACAATCCTGAAAATTTGCCCGCCGCCCGGCACGAACTCTTAAGAAGTTTTTATATGATGCGTAGCAATGTCCCCCCAAGAATAGCGGTTGATGGCGATGTTGAGGACGCAGAACTTATTGCCCGGTGGCTGTCATCCAAAGCGGGGCGCAAAGTTACCATTGCCCAACCCCAAAGGGGCAGGCAAGCCGAACTAATGGCGCTTTGCCGTGCCAACGCGGCGGAAAAATTGGCAAGCAGTATCGGCAAGACCGGCAAGGACACGGCCGCACTGGACGAGCTCGCAAGGCTCTTAGGGCTCCCCTCCCCGCCGGAATATATCGAAGCATATGATATTTCACACACTGCGGGCAGTGACAATGTGGCCGGCATGGTGGTTTTTAAAAATGGCATCCCCTTTAAATCGGGCTACAAACGCTTTATGATTAAGGGCTTTACGGGGCAGGACGACTATGCATCCATGGCGGAGGTCTTAACGCGGCGTTTACAACGCTATACGGACGAAAAGTCAAGCGGCCAAGGCTTTGGCAAGCTACCGGATTTGATTTTACTCGACGGCGGGCAGGGCCAAGTCAATGCTGTTTTGCCCGTTTTGGAACAATTCGAGCTTTCAATCCCCTTGTTCGGCATGGTCAAAGACAGCCGCCACCGCACAAGGGCTATCGCCCAAGGCGGGGGCGAAATTGCACTCAACTCAAAACGTGCGGCGTTCACACTGGTTTCAACTATTCAAAAAGAGGTGCACCGTTTCGCGATTGCCTATCACCGCCAAAAACGTAAAACGTCAACCTTTGCAAGCACTTTAACAAGCATCACCGGTGTGGGCAAGGCAACTGCCCAAGCACTGCTCGTGCACTTTAAAACGATGAAGGCAATCAAAGCCGCAAGTATAGAACAGTTAATGCAGGTCAAAGGCATCAGCACACGAGTAGCGCAGAATATCTTTGATGCCATGCGTGAAACACCGTGAATGTTTTGGATTATCCCCAGTTATCCCTGATTATTCCCAATTCCGTTTTTTCACTTGACAATATGGCAACAAAAGTGTGATAATGTAGTCTAGAAAATCAAAATGGAGAAGATAAAATGAGAGTCATCACAGGCACTGCAAGGGGACGTATTCTCAAAGCTCTTGAAGGTGAAAGCGTTCGCCCGACCGGTGACAGAGTTAAAGAAGCCGTTTTCAGCATCATACAATTTGAAATTGAAGGGCGCAGAGTCCTGGACCTTTTTGCCGGCTCAGGTCAAATGGGTATTGAAGCATTGAGCAGAGGTGCTGCGTCGGCCGTTTTTATTGATTCCGACAAGGCCGCTATCGCCACAGTCAAAGCGAACCTCGAAACAGCCGACCTTGCCGAAAAAGCGACGGTGCTGCAAACCGATGCCTTCGCATTTTTGCAAACATCCGGCTTGATGTTTGACATTGTTTTTCTGGACCCGCCTTATGCCGCAGACCTGGTGCAAAAAGCCCTGCCGCTTGCCGCTGCCATAACGGCGCCGGGGGGGATAATCCTGTGCGAGGCCCCGTTTATTGAAAAATTACCCGACGAAGCGGGCGCATTCAAACTGCACCGCGTTTACAAATACGGTAAAATAGCGATTACCGCTTACAGGTAATGCAGCGTTTATCCATTCAAAATCGCAGGCGGCCGATTGTTGCCTGTATCATTATTCCAAAGGAGATATGTTGTGAAAATCGCGCTTTGCCCCGGCAGCTTCGACCCTGTCACCATCGGGCACATTGACATCATCAAACGAACAGCCAAGATGTTTGACAAGGTGATTGTAGTGGTAATGACCAATTACCATAAGCCCAACAGAAGCTTCTCGCCGGAAGAACGAGTTGACTTTTTAAAACGATGCACCGTGAACATGGAAAATGTTGAAATTGAAATGTACGACGGCCTGCTTGCCCATTATGCGACAAACAAGCATGCTATTTCCGTTGTCAAAGGTCTGCGTGCTGTATCGGATTTTGAAGACGAATTTCAGCAAGCATTGACCAATAAAAAGTTAAATCCCGAGCTTGAGACGATATTCCTTATCGCCAGTGCGGAAAATATGTTTTTATCCTCAAGTGTTGTCAAACAAGTGTGCGAATTCGGCGGAGATATTTCCGCCTTCGTCCCCGAAGAAGTCCTGGACGATATCATAAAAAGATTAAAAGGAAGGGAAGCGCAGATATGAATGAAAATACGAATATTGATAAACTGCTTGATCAAATCGAGGATGTGCTCGAATCCGGCAAAAATATGCCCTTAACCAATAAAGCGCTTGTCGATGTGGGTAGCATCAAAACCTCTATTGAAGATATCCGCATGAACCTGCCCAACGAAATCAGCCAGGCAATAGCCATTGCTAAAGACGAGCAAGTCATCAAAATGAAAGCCAGAGATGAAGCGGCAAAACTTATAGCGCAAGCAAGAGAAAACTCACAAAAAACACTTGCGGATACCGAAAGCAAGGTAAGTGTTTTAATGGCCAAAGCAGATGAAATAGCCAAAAAGAAAGTTTTTGCCGCAAACCAAGAAGCGACCGCCACCCTTTCGGCTGCACAGGCGAGGGCAAACCAACTGATTGATACACACAATATCACCTTAGCCGCCCAAGAAAACGCTGCCGTCATTACGAAGCAGTCGCAAGAAGAAGCGGATGCGATACTCGACAAAGCCAAAGAGCAAGCCGAGCAACTTCTCCAGTCGGCAAAGGCGGAGAAAGAGCAAGAGATCAATACCGCAAACGAAAGAGCAGGCAAAATGATGGACGAGGCAGAAAAATGGTCCTCGGAACTGAGAACTTCTGCGGGCAATTATGCCGAAAGAGTCATGCGGGAAGCAAATGACAGCCTAACAGCCTGTGCCAACAAGGTCAATGAATCAAAGCAAAAGATAAGCGAATCAATGCAAAAAATCGGGAAGATTACGAAGAGCGACCGAAACCAGTAAGCCTGATAGCCGGAAGCTGCATATAGAAATGAAGGGGACGAATTCATTCGTTTCCTTTTTTTATACCAACACGACAAAATCATCAAGTTTAAAAATAATTAAAATATTGATAATTCTATTTTTATATGATATTATGTTAATGTTGTGCAGACGAAGCGTTAGAACAGCTTTGTCAAACAATGAATAATTTGATTGTGGAGGCAAACTAATGACGAACTCGAAAAAAGCATTCTCCCTACTGATTGCCGTTTTTGTTCTGATATCTCTTGCAAGCGGGTGCTCAAAAGGTGACGGGGACCCTACGACAACCACTAAAAAAGAAGCCGAGACAAGTGTTCAGGATGCCGGTCCCCTCGCCAATACCACTAAAGACGATTATGAATACAGCGTTGACTCGAATGAAGTTGCAATAACAAAGTATATTGGGACACAAAACAAGGTGATCATGCCCGACAAAATCCAAGACCTTCCTATAACCAAAATTGCGGAAGACGCCTTTAGCGGCAACAAAGATATTGAAAGTATCATTATCGCCGACAATGTCACGAGTATTGAAGGAAGCGCATTTTATGAGTGTGAATCCCTGGCAAGCGTGACCATACCAAGCGGTGTCACGAGAATCGGCTATAGTGCCTTTGCAAGGTGCACCGCTTTGACCGGTATCGTCATACCAAACGGTGTCACAAGTATTGAGAAAAATGCATTTAACAGGTGCTCCGCTTTGACAAGCGTAACCATACCGGACAGCGTGACACGTATCGACGATTTTGCATTTTTGAGGTGCTTTGCTTTGGCAAGCATCACCATACCGAACAGTGTCACGAGTATTGGTGAGAGCGCATTTAACAGGTGCACCTCTTTAACAAGTGTCACAATACCAAACAGCGTTACCAGTATCGGTGCTTCTGCATTTGAGGAGTGCACATCTTTGACAAACGTTACAATGCCCAACGCCCTCACGGATATTGGCCAAGACGCTTTTCCTGCAACAGCTACCATTACAAAAGAGTAAGTTCATACATAAAACCTTATAACGTAACAAGATAAGAACAGTTCAATAATTGCTATATTGACGAAAGGCAGATAGATTGACCCCTATCTGCCTTTCCAACATTTTAATGTTTTATTTAAACTTTTGCTATATTTTAATTGATTTAATAATAGTCGCGTGGTATAATATCAAAAGTTTGCGGGATTAGTATATTGGTAATACATCGGCTTCCCAAGCCGAGGAGACGGGTTCGATTCCCGTATCCCGCTCCAATAAAAGCCCTTAACCTTTGATTCATATAGGTTAGGGGCTTTTTATTTTTATTGTTTTATTTTTATTGTTTTCTTTTTATTGTTTTCTTTTTCTAGTTCACTCGTATTGACATCTGTGTACTTTTGCGTACAATCAAATTGATAAGACCGCCCGCACCTCTCAACGATGTATCGCAGTGGCGGTATTTCTTTGAAACCTTTTGTAAATAAAGGTTTCAAGCTCCTTTTGTTTCGTGATTTTCACAGACCGGTATAAATTCAACCTTAAGTCTCATACCCATACCCGAAGCGAGCCGTTGGAGCGTGCGCACAGACGGGTTAGCGCTTCCATTTTCCAGCTTGCTGATATCGCCTTGAGCAATTCCGGTTTTTTCCGCAAGCTGTTTCTGAGTCATTCCACCGCTTTTACGCGCATCAATCATGGCTTGAATAATAGCAAATTCCGGTTCAAGCGCATCATATTCCGCCTTGAAAACAGGGTTTTCCAGCTTTTTCTGCAGGTAGTCGTTAAACGCAGTCATAGCCTATTCTCCTTTCTGTTGAGAAACTCATCTCTATAGTTTTTAGCTCGTTCAATCTCAGTCTTAGGTGTCTTTTGTGTTTTCTTTATAAACCCGTTTGTAAGTATTACCTTTTTGCCAACGAAAAAGAAATACAAAACTCGTGATATATCGGAGCCAACCTTAGCTCGCAATTCAAAAATGCCATCCTCTAAAGACTTTGAATACGGTTCTCTCAATGCCACTGCGTTGTCTTGCAGTATTTTAATTGTACGAACCATTTTTGCTTGCATTTTTATATCTAAGCTGTCGAGAAACTCTTTAGCAGGTTGTGTCCCATCCGGTTTATCATAAAATACCACTTCAAGTTCTTGCACGGTTCGTCCACCTTTAATAACAAGATTTATCCTATGCTCATTATATAGGATAAAACCTATATCATCAAGTATTTTTTATTTTAATACGATTGCTGTTGTAAGCGCACTAAGCGAACTCACTACGCCCCGCATTTAAATCTTGAAACTCCGCCGCAATTGTGTTATTCTCTATGCGGTAACGGTGCGCCAAACGGGAGTTTGCCCGGAAAGCGGGACATACATAATAGGAAGGATATGCATGACCATATGAAAAAAAAGTTGTTGAATAAAGACGACATATCCCCCGCTTGCGCCTGCTGTTTGCACGGCAAGCTGTCGCCCGGCAATCAAAGCGTGCTTTGTATAAAAAAAGGCGTCATGCTCCCGACCTCATCGTGCAACAAGTTTGTTTATGACCCACTAAAAAGGCGGCCCCAGCGCATGCCGAAAATCCCGAAGATGGAAACCGAAGATTTTGAACTTTAATTTTGCCGAAAGGATACATCATATATGCCATATATCACGATGGTTGATTACAATACCGCCTCCGACGAAGCCCGCGCCGCACACGATGAGCACGCCAAAATCGGGCAGATAACCAATATGAAAAGAACGCTGCTCCACAACGTCCCCGCCTTTCGCGTGCTCATGGAGTGGTACACCCTGCGGGATGAAGCGGCGAAGTTCCTGTGCGAGCTTGATATCAGCTTTTTCTGCTACTCTATATCGTCACGCAACAACTGTCATATTTGTTCAACGTTTTTTCGCAAAATTTTAAAGGATGAACAAATTGACTTTGCAAGTTTTGCTTTCAGCCCCCTCCAGCAAACGCTTGTAGATTACGGCAGAGCGATGGTAGAAAACCCAAAGAATATCGGCGACGAACTGTTTACCGAGCTTAAAAATTATTTTAATGAAGAACAGATTGTCCTGCTCACAGCCTTCGGTGCGATGATGATTGCCACCAACCTCATCAACGATACACTGCAAGTGGAGTTGGATGGGTATTTGGCGGGCTACTAATTGCGGAGAAGCGATGGCAAAGCAATTGGAGAACGATAGAAGAACAAGAGTCCGACGTTAAGAAAAGCTATAAAATATCAGTCGTAACTCCCATTGCTTCTCAATTGCTTCTCTAACGCCCACTACTGCTTCTCGATTAATTTTTGGAGGTCAACCATGCAAGAATTCAAAAATAAAACCGTTTTCATTACCGGTGCCGCCAAAGGCCAGGGGCGTGGCGTGGCACTGGCTTTTGCCAAAGAGGGTGCCAATATCATCGCCTTCGATTTGGGCGAAAAGCTTTGTTACCCCACTTACAATCGCTCTTGCTCGGGGGACCTTTGCACGTTGAAAGAAGATGTCGAAGCACTGGGCGCTCAGATTGAGATTTTTGCCGGTGATGTCCGCCATGCCGATGATATTATTGCCGCAGTGGATGCCGGCATCAAGCGATTTGGCGCCATTGATGTGCTGTTCAACAATGCGGGCATCTGCGCCTACGGGCTCTCGTGGGAACTCAGCGAAGATGAGTGGGATGCCATGATGGACATCAACCTCAAGGGCACTTGGCTTGTTTCCAAATACGTGGTGCCGCATATGATTGAAAAGAAAAGCGGCGTTATCATCAACAATTCCTCCATCGGAGGCTTGCGTGGCATGAACCGCCTTTCGCATTACGCCGCCTCAAAATTCGGCATGATTGGTTTGACAAAATCCCAAGCCATCGAACTGGCACCTTACGGCATTAGGTCCGTGAGCATTCACCCGACCGGTGTGGATACGCCCATGAACGATGGGCTTGCCGAAATGGAAGGCGCAACAGCTATTGAAATCGCTACCCGCTCCGCCGGTAACCTAATCCCGGTACCGTGGATTGAAGTAGAAGATGTCGCAAACTCCGTTTTGTTCCTTGCAAGCGACAAAGCACGTTTTATCACCGGTAGCCAGTTTGTTTTGGATGCCGGACTGCTGACAAGGTAAACCCCTTTACATCCAAAAACAGGCCGCCCCGATTATGGGGCGGCCCTTTTGATATGTAATTTTCAGAACTACGGTTTCAAAGCTCTTGTGGCAATGAATTGCGGTGTATATTCACGCAACATTCCGTCTCCCGCTCGGTTACGGTCCTCGAATAAAGCGGTGAGGGTAAAACCTGCCTCCAGCTGCCCACCCAGCTGATCCTCAAGCGAGTGTGAAAACTGAATACATTCGTCATTTTCAACCATTCGTCGGTAGTCTTCTTGCGGCGCTTTGAGCGGATTGAACGGCAGCTTATTTTTTACTGTCAATGGCAGCGTGTTGTCATCATCAAATAAAAAGTTGAGTCCGTTGTCAAACCCGGCGATCAGCACCCCACCTTTTTTGAGCACACGAAAGCATTCGTTCCACACATGGCGAACATCTTCAATGTAACAGTTGGATACGGGGTGAAAGATGATGTCGAAACAGTTCTCCGGAAAAGGAAGGGGTTTTGTCATGTCGCCTTTGATTATTTCAATAGCGTACCCTTCACGGTCGGCAACAAACTTTTCGCGGTCAAGCTGGGCTTGCGAATTGTCAAACACTGTACAGTGGGCACCCAGCGCAACAAAAACAGGCATCTGAATCCCACCGCCGCTTGCAAGCCCTAAAAGATTTTTACCTTTAAGCTCGCCAAACCAGTCCTTTGGCACCGGTCGGCATGGTGTCAGGTAAACATCCCAGCCCCCTGCAAGCACCTGTGTATATGCCTCGTGCGTGATGGCTTGCGACCAAATGCAGCCGTTGTCTGCCCATTTGTCCCAGGTGACGGAATTGACTTGTGTGTACTCATCCCTCGTGTTTTCCATACCGTATCCTTCTTGGCGGTTATTGCCGGATTTATTCAAGACCTTGCTTTTATTTCTTGCTCGATTATCTTATCACTTGGTTTCTATCTCCCAAAAAGCGATTTTTTCGCGGTTCCAAGTATAGACAATGTACAACTTATTCTTTTCGGCGACAATCGCCGGGTAGGAATATTCACCTTCTTCTTTTTCCAACACCAATACTTCTTCCCACGTTTCGCCGTTATCCGCCGAATGCATGAGGGTCAGCGGTGTTCGCTTGCCCCAATTTTCTTCTACGGGGTTGGATACCAAGAAGAGTTCGCCTTTGTCCGTTTTTGCCAGATCAATACCGCTGTTGTTATTGAGTAGCTGCGTCTCATATGCCATACTCCAAGTGGCACCGTAATCTGCCGAGTCACTGCGGTAGATACGCCCTACTTTGGTGCGCGTGAGCATATGGACCTTGCCGGGGGACGACTCCCACAAGGTGGGCTGAATCATCGGAACATATTCTTCGCCCGGTTTTTCGGTTGCTACATCGGGTTGTTGTTGCCAAGTTGCGCCGTCATCAAAAGAAATGTCAATAAAGCTCAGCCATGTTTCGTTCAATTCGCTTGACGCGGGTGCCAAAATGCGGCCGTCGGACAAGCGGATGTTTTTATTCTTGACCGGCCCCCTGCCGTTGCCCTTATCGCCCGGCACAAGCTCATATGGAGCGGTCCAAGTGCGACCGTTGTCCCTTGAGGTGGTCAGCCACGTGTGCCAGAACCTGACTTTTTTGCCGACTTTAAAGTACAAGCAAACGGTACCGTCAAGGCGAAGGAATAAAACCGGGTTCCAGTGCGGCACGTCATCCGCCGCGGTAATTTTTTGCGCTTGGCTCCACTCTTCCCCGGTGCGCACGCTTACCCAAATATCTACATCATCCGTGCCCTCTTTTGTGCCGCCGAACCACGCCGCCAAAACTTCCCCGTTTGGCAGGGGCAGTACGGTTGAAGCATGGCAATTGAGGGTTGGTTTGATATCATCAAATATCATTTCTTTTTTTGCGCTGATTATCATGTTAGCATCATTCCTGTTCTTCTTTATTTGTTTATTATTTTGAACCTGTTTACAGGTTGAACCCTTAGGGTAACTTGTTGCCTGCCGCGCGGTACAGTTCATACCACTCCTCGCGGCTCAGGGTAACGTTGGTCGCACGGCAAAGTTCGCTGAGGTGCTCGGGGCTTGTCGTGCCGGCGATTGCCTGAATTTTAGCGGGGTGCCTAAGAATCCATGCGAAAGCGATGGCACTTTTCGTGACACCTTTCGCATCGGCAAATGCTTGCAATTTTGTGTTAAATTTGGCAAACACCGCTTCATTGTCGATAAAGGTTCCTTCAAATACACCGTATTGCAAAGGGGACCATGCCTGAATGGTAATGTCTTTTAGCCGGCAGTATTCCAACACACTGCCATCGCGATCAAGTGCGGGGCTGATTTCCATATTCACATTGAAGCCCACATCAATCATGCTTGTATTGGTGAGGCTTAGTTGCAGCTGGTTTGCCACGAGTTTGTATGGGATATATTTTTGCAAGAGTTTTATCTGCATGGGGTTTTGGTTGCTCACGCCAAAGTGCTTTACCTTGCCTGCGTTATACAACTCTTCAAAGGCCCCTGCCACTTCTTCCGGCTCCATCAATGTATCCGGTCGGTGGAGCAAGAGCACATCGATATAATCCGTGCCCAAACGCTTAAGACTGCCCTCAACCGCTTCCAATATGTGTGATTTTGAAAAATCGTACAGTCCGCTGCGGATGCCGCATTTGGTTTGGATCATAATTTCGTCCCGAACGCCAAGTGCCTTGACAGCTTGACCGAACACTTCCTCCGCTTGCCCACCGCCATAGATATCCGCATTATCAAAAAGGTTAATTCCCTCTTCGAGCGCCGTTGCCAAAAGCTCCTCGGCCTCAACAGGTTCAAGATTTGCTGTGCGCCAGCAACCCAGGGCAATTTCGGACGCCTCAAAACGCCCACCGACAAGTATCTGTTTCATGGTGCCGCCTCCTTTTTATTATTGAGAATATATCCTTGTACCTGATCGTGCTTTCCCTGCGACTCTATTATATATCATATTCGCAGATAATCAACCGCTTTCCCGTCAAATATCACGCTTATCTCAAGATTTTTGATGCTATCGATCATCACAATAACCTCGTATTTTATCATTTGAGCAGTAGACAGCAAAGCCCTACTGTGATACTATGATTATGCCTAACAAGCAAACTCAATGAATAAAAGGGGTGCAAAATGATGTCCTCAGCTTTCGCAAAACTGGACTTGTTGGAAGTCAAGTGCAAGGGCGCTGCTGCCGAGCGTATTCTCGCCCAGCTTAATTTTGCGGCAAGGCTTTCGGAGGCAGCCGACGGCAAGTTTGATGTGCTCGTTTCCGATGCCGTGAACTTTTTGGAAAAAAGATTTTCCGAGGATGGCTCTATTACCAATAATGCAGCCGCCCAGGCAGAAAAAATGATACTGAGCTTGAGCGAAACCGCAAAAAGCTATACGATTTTGTGCGCCGCTCATGCGCACATCGATATGAACTGGATGTGGGGGTATGACGAAACCGTCGCCGTCACGTTAGATACGTTTCGCACGATGCTTAATTTGATGAAGGAGTACCCGGCGTTCACCTTTTCCCAGTCCCAAGCGTCCGTTTATCGGATTGTGGAAGAGCACGACCCCGACATGCTGGCGGAAATAAAAGCAAGGGTCAAGCAAGGCCGTTGGGAAGTCACCGCCTCAACATGGGTGGAAACGGACAAAAATATGCCAAACGGCGAAAGCCTGGCAAGGCATATCCTGTATACGAAAGAGTACCTTTCACAGCTGTTTGACATTGACCCGGATACCTTGAACATCGACTTTGAGCCGGACACCTTCGGTCACAACATCAACGTGCCGGAAATACTCTGTAACGGCGGCGTAAAACACTACTACCACTGCAGGGGAAACGATACGGAGCATCTCTACCGCTGGCAGTCCCCTTCGGGCAAAGCCATCCTTGTGCACCGGGACCCCTTTTGGTATAACGGCGTTATTGATGAGAACATTGCCTCGCATCTGCCCGCATTTTGTGATGAATATGGGATGAAAACCGCTCTCAAAGTCTACGGCGTGGGCAACCATGGCGGTGGAGCAACCAGGCGAGATATTGAAAAACTTATGGAACTAAACACGTGGCCTGTTTTCCCAAGTGTTCGCTTTGGCACTTTCGGGCAGTATTTCAGCGAGCTTGAAAAGGTAAAGGAAACCCTACCCTTGGTTGACAGAGAACTGAATTTTGTCTTTACCGGTTGCTACACTTCACAGTCCAGAATCAAGCTTGCCAACCGTGTAAGTGAAGCCAAGATGGATGAAGCGGAACGTTTGAGCACTGTTTCTGCCACATTTGCGGGCGGCGATTACCCGGGGCAATCCTACAAAGAAGCCTGGAAGAAGGTACTCTTTAACCATTTTCATGACATTCTGCCCGGCTCCGGTGTGATTGAGACAAGGGAGTTTGCCATGGGGCAGTTCCAGCAGGTTCTCGCGGCGGCCAATACGGGTATCAGCCGAGCGATGCGGAACATTGCGTCACAAATTGACACATCGATGCTCATCGTGTCCGACGAGGACAAGGCCGCATCCTATTCCGAAGGTGGTGGCGTGGGCTATGCAGTGCGTGACTTTGGTGTTTCCCAGCCGGAAAGAAGCAAGGGTGTAAACAGGGTTTTTCATTTTTTCAACCCCTCTGACCGCTTGAGAAAAGAGCCGGCGGAAGTGACTGTTTTTGACTGGCCCGGTGACAAAGCACGGCTTGAAATCTGTGATGGCAAAGGGCGCCCTGTCCGCTGCCAGATTTTGGATATCAACGGGAACAATAAAAGTTACTGGGGGCACCAATACATACGCTTGGTCGTTGAAACCGAAATACCGGCATTTGGCTACGGCACCTACTTTTTAAGTGAAAAAGAGTTCGTTGCTCCCCCTACGTGCTTCCCAAAAGACCCAAGAGTTGATAACCTTAAAAAGCACACACTGGAAAACAGTCGTATTAAGGCAGTATTTAGCATGAAAAATGCTAGCTTGTTGTCGCTTAAAGACAAAAAGACCGGTAAAGAGCTTGTCGACCCGCAAAGACCGTCCGGCATGTTCCGGCTCATTGAAGAAGACGACTCGGAAGGCATGACCTCCTGGCGGGTTGGACGGTATATGAATATCCAACCCCTGAACCGCGATGTCAAGGTTGAAGAAGCTGTTCCCGGTAAGAATGCGCTCAAACAGTGGCTTCGTTATTCCATCACTTTCAGAAATTCCAAGCTTGATGTGACCGTAACGCTCAACCACGACAGCGCAAGGCTCGACTTTGATGTGGAATGTGACTGGCGTGAAAGCACGCAAAAAGGCAAGCCGATTCCGCAGCTCAATTTTTTCATGCCGTTTGCGTATGCGTGTGAACATTATAAATATGACATCCCCTTTGGCACCATCACAAGGCAAAGCATGGACAGCGATGTGCCCGCCAACAGCTGGGCGCTGGCTTTGCCCAATTTGCCTAAGGATGAATGCGACAGCGCCATCATGGTAGTAACGGGCAGCAAGTACGGTTTTCGCGGTTTTGAAAATTCCCTTGCCGTGAACCTCATTCGCAGTTCCTATGACCCCGACCCCCTGCCGGAGGTAGCCGTGCACCGCTTCGGTTTTGCCGTCATGGTTGTAAACCCGGCCCAATCCAATGCCGCACTTATCCGCAAAGCGTTTGATTATAACCACCCGTTAAGCGGTCTGTCCGGCACCAAGCATGAAGGCACCCTCCCCCCGACGGATGGCTTCTTGGGGCAGTCGGCGGGCGACGTGAGCATTTCCGCCGTCAAATTGGCACAAGACGACAGCGGCAAGCTGATTCTCCGTGTGTACGAATGCGAAGGGCGGGGCACCACTGCGGTGTTTGCGTTTAGTAAAAAGCTTAAAAAAGCGGAATTTGTCGACATCAACGAAAAACCCATTTCGACCAAACAACACATCACTGTAACAGGGGGCAAATTAAGCTTTGGCGTTGAGGCGTACAGCATGGCCGGGGTTCGTGTGGAGTTTGAATGACATCAAATTGTGCCTGTGCTGCGCTATTTTGATTTAGTTAGGAGGTTACTGTATGAGAACTTGTGATTACTGCGGGATGCCTGCCACCCGAAGGCCGATACTGGAGTGCCAAAAGTGCAAAAAGCGCTTTTGTGCCGCATGTTTTGAGAATAGAACGAACCCAAAAGCCTTCCCGGAGATGTACCGGCGTATTATTATGTGCCCCGATTGCTATTTAGAAAAATATGGCAATCCGAGGGACAAAAAAAGATAACATCCGCAAAAAACGAGCGCCCACTAACACGGACGCTCGTTTTTATTATGTATGCGATGTTTGCACATTAAAGCGAATTGATCAGTTTCATATGTTCGATATAAAGCGGCTTAATGGGCACTATGTAGGCGAACCCGCCATTTACCGGTGTGTAATGGACACCGTGCATCGTTTCCATCACCTGCCAAATACCGGGAACAACTTGATTCGCTTGATAAACTTTGCTTGCCGCATTATGTGGTGCGGTGCATGATTGGGTATTCACAACACCATCGTTGCAAAACCAGCTGCTGTCAATCAACAGCCCGCCTGCCGTCTCCCCGGTGTACAGCCCCATAAAAATTTCACTCGGCCAAAGCATTAACTCCGGTATTTTTATATCCGGCAACCTTCGATTTGAAACTTTGGACGCAACCGTACCATCAACCGGGAGCGAAAAGTAGTAGACATTGTCGAGCGTTGAAATGCGCCGGTTCAGTTGCGCCGCACCGTCAAGCGACAAATCGTACATACCCGTATCCGGTCCCATACCCTTTACCATAACCTTACACATTTTAAGCAGACGTTGTGTAATCCCCAAAAGGCCCTGTGGTATGGGGCAGTCTTTGTCGCAGATACCCACGAGGTCGATCAGTTTGAAGAACGGCACCGTCATTTCTATAGCAGTGGTGCCATTGTGTGGGGACGAAAGAGCGGTGATGCTATGAACCCATTCTGCCTTGCCACCGGTGAACAGGGGTGAGAGATCACCTTTGCTTGTATTTACCTCATTGGCGTCACCGTTTGCCATCAGCTCCGCGAGCAACCTTGCCGTCGCGCCACCAAAACTGTGGCAAATAAAATTCACTTTTTTTATCCCGCCGTTTACCTGTGTCCCCCAGCCGCATAAGAGCGGCTTTTTGCTGTAATCGGTGCCGAAACGGGCATGGCCGTATTGGGCGGCATGTGCCGCACCGTAATCCACGACCGTGCCGGTCATTTGGGCATAAAGCTCACAGGCCCTGTCCCATGCACTGCCGATTGGGTCAACGGAGGCGGCGGCGCATTCAAAGCCCTGCCTGTTCAAATATTTCATTAGGTTGCCCTGCAAACCTCCCCAATAAAAAACCATTCTGCTAATTTTGTCATATTGCCCCCAACCGGCAAACCCCGGCACAAAAACAAAGGGATAGCCCGCATCTTTTGCAACTTTTACATCGGCTGTTTGAGCCGACGCTGTAAAAGCGAGCGGCGCTGAAATAACACATAAAACAAGAAGCACGCAAAAAAGCCTTTTCACAAGTCGTTTCCCGGAGTTCATCATATCAAAATACACCTTTCAGCCAATCTTTCTTTTTATCGAGATTTATTCCCCACGTCAATTTGTCAACATGGTTTTAATATGTTTGCCGGCTTTCACCGCATCCACTGCCGCGTTCGTATCCTCCACCGTGTAGCAGCTCGCAAGGGATAAAATCGTGGCATGCAACTGTGGGTTTGCCCCAAGGAATGCGAGGTATGCCCTTACATCCGGCATGGAGTACTGTGATGAGCCGATAAGCATAAGGGCTTTAAAGGTGATTAACTGGGGGGCAATCTCTACCATACCGCTGTCGGAATACTGGCCGGGGATCAGATAAACGCCGCGGTTGCGCAGCATCGCAAGCCCCTGCGGTACCGCCTGCGGATTGCCGGAGGCCTCAAAGACCAAATCTGCACCGATTCCACCGGAAATTGCTTGTACCTTTGCGGTCAATTCATCGGCCGGTGTATCTTCAAGGTTAAACACCTTTGTGGCACCGAGCTTTTGTGCTGCCGCCATTTTTTCCTTATTTGCGTGGCCGGTAACGGATATAATATTTTTTACACCCAAACCGGCTAAGTACATAAGGGCAAACGCCCCCACGGGCCCCATGCCCTGCACCACAGCTGTTGAAATTTGCCCAAAATCAATCCCTGCTTTTTTCGCAAGCCCAATGGCATGCAGTGCTGTCGGGCCGGCACAGGCAAAAACACAGGCCGTTGCCGCGTCAATCCCCGGTGGGATTTTTACCAAGTTTTTGACGGGCGTATAGTTGTACTGGGCATAGCCGCCGTAAAAATGGGGTGCCGTTTTGGGATCCCCGCCATTTGTCAGCCCCATGTTCAGGCAGTTGGAATCGTCCCCTGTTTTGCAAAGCAGGCATTCCCCGCACGGGCAAGCAATAACGGCGATAACGCTGTCCCCGCTCTTAATACCGTATGTCTTGCTGTCCTCGGGTGAAAGCTCTTCCACAAGGCCGACAAATTCATGCCCGATGATACCGGGGAATGGCACAGGAATTTTGCCCTTATGAATATGAACATCCGTGCCGCAAATCCCGCTCACTACCAGTTTTATTTTCGCCATCCCCGCCGTCGGCGATGTCAGCTCAAATTCCTCAATTAAAAATGGTTTTTCCGGCCCGTTAAAAACAGCCGCTTTTGCCTTTTGCATCTTAAGTACCTCCCGATATTTTTATGTAGACCACACAAAGCTCGCCCTTTTTCCCGTTTTACCCATGCTCCGTGCGTTCCAGAATATCCTGCTGAATGCTTTTATCCAGGTTAACATAGTATGCGCTGAAGCCCGAAACTCGGACAACAAGATTCCCGTATTCCTGCGGGTTTTCCATCGCGTCAAACAACACCTCGCGGGATACGGCGTTGATCTGCATTTCCTGCCCACCTTTTTGAAAGTAGGTTTTAATCAGGGCCAGCAGTTTGGCTCTTTTGGTGTCATCCGTAAACATGGACGGATCAAATCGTTGATTGAGCACCGTTCCGCAGGCCACCAACGTATAGTCCGGTTTGGTCATGGAATGGATAAGCGATGTGGGGCCGTCCTTGTCCATACCACGCATCGGAGAGGCGGCATCGCTGAGCGGTTGGCCCGCATGCCTGCCGTCCGGCGTAGCGGCTACTTCCCGACCTGCGGGAATATTGTTTGTGTTGGAAGCTATCGCGGTGTAAATGGCTCCGCCGTCATGGGTGCGGTATTTCGAAAACAGCTTGTTGGTGTAATCCACATACCACACGGCGTATTTGTCCACCTCATCGATATTATTGCCGTATTTTGGTGCTTGCAAAAGCTCCTGCCGAAGACTTTCATATCCTTTAAAATCGGCAACCAATGCTAAGCGGAGTTCCTCGGGCGTCACCGATTTTTTCTTGTAAACGACCTCTTCCATCGCCGCCAAAGAGTCGGCAACCGTGGCAATCCCCATACAACCCGCACCGTGTACCGACGGGTACAGGGCGCCGCCGTCATTGATATCCCGCCCCCTTGCGATGCAGTCCCGACAAAAACAGGAAAGGAAAGGTTGCGTGTACCGTTTGCGGTTGTATCGCTCATTTTCGTTGCGGAACAAGGCCATATATTCGCCCGCACCCCAACGCATTTGTTCGGCAAATGCCGCCATAAAACTATCCATGCTGTTCATAGCGGTAGCGTCCCCGGTTGCAGGCCCCAGGCGCACGCCGGTTTGCATACAAGTGCCGTTGTTGAGGGCAAGCTCAATATATTTGGGCACATTGTAGCGCCCGTCCGACCAAGGCGGCTGTTTGCCCGTGATAAAGTTTTCAATACACCCGACCATGCTGTAGTCCCGACAATCCTCTACGCTATAGCCGTGGCGCAGCAAGGCCGGGATGTTCACTTCGTCATTCATCAAAGCCGGGTAGCCAAGCCCTGTGCCGATGACCTTTAAGCAGTCATCCAAAAATTCGTCAGAGATACCGTTATAAAGGCGGGCAGACAGGTTCGGCCCCGGGATGTTGCAGTTTTTCACGGCTTCCAAAATGATGGTTGACAAATCATTGACCGCTCCGCCGCCGTCCCGCTTAAGGCCACCGATGGCGATGTTGACCACATCATCCCCACCAAAATATTGCCGCTCACCGATTTTATACAGGGTGCATTCCATCAGTTCCAAGGCTCTTTCGCGCGTCAAGCAACCTTTTTTCAAATCACGTTGATAAAAGGGATACAAGTATTGGTCCAGCCGCCCCAAGGCCATGGCATAGCGTTCTTCGTATAAAAAAGCTGTGTGTGCCAGCCAGACGAGCTGCAAGGCTTCGTGAAAGCTCTCCGGCTTTGCGTGTTCCAGCTTTATACAAATTTCGGCAATTTTTGTCAAGTTGCTTTGTTGCCGTTTATCTGTCGTATCGGCCGCTTTTTGCGCCGCCGCATCACCATATTGCCCTATCATCCGGCCAAAGGCTTCCATGGTCATTTCCGCTGCGCGCAAAAACACGCATTTTTCTTCAAAGTCCGCGTCTTGTGCATGGTCTGTTAAAGACTGCCGTATTTTTGCCAGCGTTGCGCCAACACCGTCTTGCAGAAAAGTTTCGTAATCCGGCGCAAAGTGGTCCGCATTGGTGATAAATCCGTTTGAACCGTAACTGCCGCAGATTTTATCCGCTCGTTTGAGCAATTCGCCCGACACGTTAAAAGAGTCCGACAGCAGGCCCCGTACGGAACCCGCTGTCAGATCACTGTCATAAATAAATTTTTCATGCCCGCAAAAAAGCGATTTTAAAGCGTATGCACGCGCCATGGGCGAAGGTGCATCAAAGTGGTCCGCGTAGCCGAGGTACTTGAGGTAATTGGCCACTTTTTTTTGGTTTTGCGGCGCTAACCTCATTTCGGCTTTCAGGTGATCTAAATTGCTCATTTCCAAGCCTTTCCGCACAGGTTGTTCTTATAATATACATTGAAATAAGCTAAAATATGTAAAGCTTTATCACTTTACACTTTGGGTAAAGTAGAAGTCTGTCACCGCATAGTAGTTGCTCTTGGGGTTGGAGTCAACATCAAAGAGCAAGGGCCAATCCGCACGATCTTCACCCACAGACCTATAGGATACGGCATCGTTCACACCCCAAAAGGTGACGTTGGTAATAACATCGGCATTATCTCTGTACACTTTAAAGAGCTTCTTGTATCTTTCACTCTGGAAAGTCTCTCTCCACTGTGACAAGGTTTCGTACTTTACGCCCGGCAGAATATCATCATACATGGTTATGTCCATTTCGGTGATTTCAACATCAAGCCCAAGGGACGCAAAACGCTTAATCGTCTTATCGACCCGGCGAGCGGACTCGTTCGGGTGGTAAAAATCGTAATGCCCTTGTATCCCAACACCGTCTATGCGAATTCCTTCCGCTTGCAGTTGTTTTATGAGGTTGTAAGTATAGTCCGCTTTTAGATTGTTGCGTTCCATTTTTGTTTCGTTTAAAAAGAGTTTAGCATTTGACCCAATAGCATCAAGCGCTTGAGCGGCAAAACGAAAAGTATTTTTTATGTAATCCTCACCATAAATTTGATACACCAAGTAATCCTTATATTTGCCCGACCTGTCATAATTCAAGGCTTCGTTAACGACATCCCAAGCATAGACCACATCATCATAACGGTTGATAATCGTCGTAATGTGATCCCGAAGTCTGGCGTAAAAAAGCTCCGGCGAAGCATAGTCATCCCCGTCATAAAGCATCCAAGGGCAAACATCGTAGGCGTAACCCCAAACCAAGGTATGCCCACGCATGACCAATCCATTCTCTCTGCAAAGGTTGGCGATGGCATCCGCCTCGGCAAACTGCCAATTGTTTTCGGCAGGGTGAATGGCATAGACCTTCATGGCGTTTTCACAAGTGATGCTGTTGAAGTTTTTCAAAACCATTTCTTTGTTTTCCAACAGGGTTCTTGAACCACCGGCTACACCGATTTTAAAATAATCCTCATAGGCGGTTTTAAGCCCGATGTAGTCCTCCGTATCCGTGCGGACCACCTCAGTATGCAGGGAATCGAATGAAAAGGACGATAGCGTCATCACAGCGGCAATCAATAAAGACAACAGTTTATCCAGTCGGTTAATCATTTTGCAAACCCCCTTGTTTTTTATGGTTCTATTTTAGCGGCTGAGGCGGTATTTGTCAATCGTGATTCATGCCGAAACGGCGTACAGAAAAAGAGACCGAAAAGCTTGATAATCAAACTTTTCGGTCTCTCTTTTTGTGGCCCGCCCGGAGGGATTCGAACCCCCGGCCTTCAGAATCGGAATCTGCTGCGATATCCAACTTCGCTACGGGCGGGTATATAGTTTTTCTGACGTGATGTAAATGATTTTAACACGCAACGAAGCAAAATACAACAAAAACTATGAAAAGAAATCATAATCTCAAATGTCCAAATAAATTTCATATTTTCTCATAATGTAGAATTTACCACAAGAACTAAAGCTAAATCACACAAATTGCTTGCTATTTTCAACAAAATAGATTATAATTGTGGTAGTATCTTAGTATTATAACTTCTTTTACCCAAGGTTTTATTAGAGTAGAATTATTATTGCGAAGGAGGGGGTTCATATGAAAAAAGTTACTTTTAGAACAACGGTTCTGATGCTCCTCCTTGTCGCGTTGACGGTCGCCACAATGTCCGGCTGTTCTATAAACAGATTGGTCGCCGGGCTCTCCAAGAGCATGGCTCAGTTTAATGTTGATAAACCTGTCGGCGTTGCAACACAAACGACAGTGCCGGATGAACCCTTTGCAACGACTGAAGAGCCTGTCGTTGAGGTCGATGCTGATGAGGAACCTGAGGTTGAGGCCACGACAACGACCCAACAAACGACAACCAAGCCCGCCAAAACCAAACCGGCCGTAACAAAACCACCTGTAACAAAGCCGCCCACAACGAAACCACCGGTAACGAAGCCGCCCACAACAAAACCACCCGCAACAACCCCGGCGAACGTTGTCATCATTCCGCTGAAGTACGGCGTTAAACAGGTTGAAACAACGACAACGAAATATTACGAAGATGGCCGCTATCAAAATATAATAAACGTAACCTTTGATCGCACGGGCTATAGTGCAACCACCGGCGACTTGCTAAATGAAGCAAGGGCAAACAGCAATAAATACCGGGCTGAAATGGATGCAATACTCAAAATTGCAAACAGCTACCGTGCAACGGCGGGGGTAGCCCCGGTTACACTCGATAACAAGTTGACTGAAGCCGCTATGGTGCGCGCTTGTGAGATGGCATGGAGTGGCGTACACTCACATACACGCCCGAATGGCTCAAAATATTCGACGGTTTTTGACGAGTGCGGAATAAGCCGTAACGCTTCCGGCGAAAACATTGCCATGGGCTACCCCACTGCGCAGGTCGTTTCCGAAGTGTGGCGAGACAGCCCGGGGCACTACAACAATATGGTTAACGGAAATTTTTCAAAAATTGGGATAGGCGTTGCCGTTGACCAGCGAGGCTGCTACTACTGGTGTCAACTATTCATGGCTTAAGCAGTAAAAAACAGCACCCGAAGTTCCTTGTAAAAAAGGGAATGTTTCGGGTGCTTTATTTTTTTTGTTTCTTTTCTATCTTTTAAGCTTGAACTTGCGCAGGTAATGCTCTCTTCTTTGCATCCTGTAGCGCTGCAACTGCTCTTCTTGGTGTTTTTTTTCAGCAATCCTTGACTCTGTTTCCTTATGTTTGACTCGCTCAACTTCTTCATTCAGATATTCCGGGCTTATGCTCGCAAGGCGCGCGCCACCGGAAACAAGGGATATTTTTCTATTTTTATTGTCACTGTAATTTTTATAGTGGTCTGCAATAAAAAGTCTACCATTTTTTATGTTGTAGAATATCTCGATGCCCTGCCCTTTTTTGCGGTTGTAGGTTCGTACAACTAAATCAATATTGTTGGGGCGCGGTTGTTTGATTTTGAAGTTTTGCAATGATTGATTCCCCTTCGCCTTAATGTTTTTTAGTTATTCCTTATATAATATCAAATAAAAACTGTTAAAAACTATAGTTTCATTGTACAACTTCCCGCCTGCCGCTTCAATGCCTTACAAGAATTTTAAAAGATTTTTGCCACTTTTTTTGTTGGCTTCCCGGAAAAGCGCGCCTATCATAATGCCGACTATACAGCCACCGAAAACCCCACAAGAGCTTTCAAAATTATCCCCAAAAAACGAGAATCCTCGCTCCGATTGCAGCCGGAACGGGGATATTTTGTTTGATGGGTGACGTTTACTCCACGGTGATAAAAACACCTTCGCGGTTGTCCAGGTTCAAGGTGCAGGTGTTTGCGTTGAACACCCTTGCGATGCCCTTTTGATAAACCGTTATTTTAGCGGCATCGTCAAATATCAACTTCGCTTTTGCACTGCGACCCGTTTGTGGTTCATTCATATTGACCACGCTAAAGGCTTTGGAAGAGCCATCCTTGCCGGCGAAACAGCCGATAAGCAGTGGGCTAAGGCTTGTGACATCGGGCTTTGCCTGTGCTTCAACGGGCATTAAAAAGCCGTACTTGGTGCCGGCTGCCGCAGCGCCTATGTGAAGGAAGGCGCCAAGGTTGTTATATGCGCCGTAAACGTCCGCAAAGGCTTTGAGCTCGTTGTCAACCATTTGCACGGCGTAATAGGTATCCGTCCGGTTGCCGGCGGCGTCAATCAAATGCGAGTCACTGTCCCACCAACCGCTGCTGTAGCAGGCGTGAATAATTGCCTTTGTGCCGAAGGCCAAGCTCACATGCGCTTGCCAGCGGATATCCTCCGGCGTGTCGCAGTAGCGCATACCGCCGCCGTCAACTATTTCATTGCCGGCCGCTTGGGTGATAACCCATAAATCGCGCCCGGTTCCCCTGCAGGCCTCGGCAAGAATATCCAGATTACGCAACCAGCGTTCATCCGTTTTTAAAACTCTGTTGCCCTTCTCGTCCGTTTTGGCACCCAGGGGGTAAATATCCACGGAGATATAGTCGGTGTCGATATTGTTGATATAATCGGAAACATGCCTCTTATACCTATCAATATACTTATCGGAAAAATCGGAAAACGGCAACAAGACTTGCTTGTAGGTCGGAATTTCCTCCGAGTTGCCAAGCTGGTCGGCGTTTGCGTACATGGGGAAAAGGTTGATGAGCGGTATTTTGCCGGTGGTGTTCGCATAGTAATGCGCCGTCGCCGCACCGAGGACCGCAAAGCCTGCCGCCGTGGGTTCATCAATCATATCGTCCCCCCACAGGGCCGGGTGGTCTTTGTATGTGGCCGGGGATATGTTGTGCCACGCGGCGCTACCGCTTGCATCCCAATACATAGCCGGCGCGTTGTAGGACTTTGCGATAACGCCAACGCCGTTTTGCGCGCACAGGTCAAGGAAAGTTTGATTGGCGCCGGAGATTAAAAAGTCAATCCCCGCTTGTTTGACGTAGGCGATATGCTCCGCATCGGTGAACCTTAAATCGTAGTTGTAGCCGCCAATCAGAAGCTTGTCGTTGTCAAAACAATAATCTTGTCGTGTTGCCATAATCACATCCCCCTGCGTAAACCCAACGGTTGTACCAAGCGTTGTCGTCAAAAATGCGACAACTGCCACGAGCAATGCTATGATTCTTTTGAACAGTCCAAAAGCTACCAATTTACTCACCCTTCCATTATTTTTATAACCGGGCCAAACTTGCATTTGACCTTGTTACCAAATAAATTCGACGAGTCCGCCTTCAATATTATAGGCAATGCCTTCCTGCTCGCATAGCTGTTCAAACGGTACAAGGAAGGCCGCTTTCATGCCTTCATCCTCAAAGCGGATGCCGCCTTCAAGCGTCAAAGCCGCCGGCGGGTACAGTGCGTCACTCAAGACAACGCCGTTCATCCACCAATGCTTTTGCGCCTGCCTTTCAAATAAAACCTTTTCGTTGCGGCTCAAGCGCATGGACATTTCAAGCAGCTCATCGTCCCCTGCACAATCATAAAAAGCTAAAGTTCTGCTTGTCGGTTTATTATAGATGCCTATTTCCGCACCGGTACCCGCGAAAAAATAGATTCCTTTCCAAATCTGAATCATCCAGTCCTGCCCGGCGTATTCAAACTCAATTCTGCGCGTTTGGTAAAAAATCCCGGCTGCGGGTGCTAGCGTATCGTACAAACGAGTAAAACCCATTTGCCGTTCAAAACCATTGAAAGACGAATACATCATCCTTTTTTGAAGGTCAAAATCAAAACCGAAGCCAAAAGCGCCCTGTTGGTCCCTGCCAATCAGCAATTGATTTGTCTCGTCATAATAGATGCCCATGTATATGCTATGTGGTCTTCCGGCGTTATCCTGATAATCAAAAACAAATTCGGGTAGATTGCCACCGGTGTCAGCCAAGCGAGATGTTAAGTTGTTCAACCCTCTCAGGTAGCCCGCTAAAAAATCGCCACCGAACTCAAGGAGTGTAACCGGGTCCTTATCGAAAATGCCTGCGGTCTTGGTTTGGGGCAGAACTTCCTCAGCCGAGTGTGCCTCCCCCGTCGCCTCGGTGTGCGTCAAAGGAGGGGGGAAACTTTCCGGCCGCTCTTTCATAATCTTGAAATCATCGAATGTCTCTTGCGCTTGTGCTTGTGCTTGCGCCGCAAACTCTTGCTTAACCGCTGTCAGCGGGACTGCCGCCGGCTCACTGTGCAATCCATCCCCTACCGAAAACGTCTGCAAGGGTAAAATCGCCACTGCCGTCATTACTGCCAAAGCCTTTATTGCAATTTTTCGCATAAACATATCCTTTACTTTTTATTTCTTTTTGTAATTTTTGTATTCTTTAATAAATGCCAAGGGCACAAATATCAGCAAGCCCAGTATCGCGGCCGCTGCAAAAATCTCCGGCACGGGGACCACCACGGCCTCGTTAAAATCATTCAGGTAAGTGCCCGCCGCGTGTTTTGACGCAAAGGCTTCAATAACCGTGTTACCCAAAAACGGGCCTACAATCATTGGAATCAGCACAAAGAAAATCATGCGGACACCCTGGAACACACCGACGTTTTCTTCAGGCGTAAAATCACGAACGGTTGCGTTGAGAATAATCATCAGCAAACCGTAACCCGCGATGATAACAAGTGCGAGCAGGCCAAAAACCGACAGCTTCCTCACAAACAAGGCCGCAAAGAGCCCTGCGACAAAAATCATAACAGAGGGTACGATAAATTTGACTTTGCCGTATTTATCAACAAGCACCCCCAAGCCCACAGCGCCCGCGACCACACCCGCAAGAACAGCAACTGCCGCTATAGCACCGACGGGGGTGATGTTAAGGTTGTTCATGTCAAACCCCAAAAAATGCTGCAGATAAATAAAAATATAGGGGAAAAACATTTGAACCGAAACGCCGAATATGCATATCGCACTCAGTGCAAAGTAAAGGCTGCTGTTTGCTTTAATAACCGAAGGACGAAAGCCGTATATCAAATCCTTAAAGTAATTGCTTTGTTTAACAATACCGCTCCTTGACTCTTTTATGGTAAAGAAGCCGATAACACCGGAAAGCGAAACAACAACACCAAGCCCAATAAAACATGCGGGGTAGCCCACAGCCGCAACCCCGGCACCAAACCCGATGGTGACAATCAAGGTGGCCAAGATGGGCATAATGGATAAGATGCCCTCTGCGGTGCCCCTGTTCGAGGGCACGGTCACATCCGTCACCCAGGCATTAAAGGCGGCATCGTTGCTGGTGGAACCCATAAAGGTCATGATACAGTCCATAATAATAACAACACTAACTGTTGCCGTTACAATACCGGCTTTGCCTGTGATGTTAAATAGTGCGGCAATATTGTCGCGGGAGATAAAGGCAAACACAGCGACGGTGAACCCCCATAAGATATACCCGACGCAAATAAAGCCCTTTCGCCTGTTGAGTTTATCACTAAGCGTACCCATAATAAAGGTTGTGACAACCGCGGTCATGGCGCTTAAGGCAACCATACGCGCGATATCCCTGGTCGTGCCCCCGATAGCGTTAAAAAGGAAGGTGTTAAAGTAAACATTTTCCATGCTCCAAGCCACCTGGCCCATAAAGCCGAAAAGGATCAGATTGCTCCATATGTTTTTGCTCAGTTTAACCTTTGCCACAAGCTCAACCTCCAAAGTGTTTAAAGTTCCTCAACAACTTCGCCGTACTTTGCTTTGCTCGCATGAATAAAACTTTCGACTGCCTCTTGTGTCGGCATGGCGGCTGAGCAACTGTGGGCGGAAACGAGCATGGACGCGGAAGCCGTCGCAAACTCCAGCGCCTGCGGAATGCTCTTGCCACGAAGGAGTGAAAATATAAATGCAGATGCATAGCCGTCGCCACCGCCGAAGCCCTTGAGCATCTTCACGGGGAAGGGGCGCACACGGTAGCTCTTGCCATCGTTTAGGTAAGCGACAGAGCCTTCTTTGCCATGTTTGATGATGACAATTTTGTTGCCGTAACCGTGCCAAAGAGCGGCGGAGGCTTTATCGTCCGGGCAAACGCCTAAAACGGACTCCGTTAAATCAAATTCCTCACGCGAGCCAAGGATAATGTCGCTGTTGCGGGCAACGAGGGTATAGTATAGGGACACTTCTTCCGTATTCTTCCAAGTGTAACTGCGATAGTCAATGTCAAAAATTACCACGAGGCCGTTCTTTTTCGCAAGCATCATGGTTTTCAGTGCCGCTTCCCTTGAAGGGCTTGCGCACAGTGCCGTGCCGGAAATGACAACCGCTTTCGCCTGTTTGATGTATTCTTCATCCACATCGTCCACGCAAACTTGCAAGTCCGCAACGCCCTCGCGGTACATCAATATACTGCTGGCCGTCGGGCTTAAAATTTCCGTAAAGGTGAGGCCTAAATTCTCACCATGTTCACAGCGGAAAATATGAGAGGTGTCTATTCCATCCTGTTCAAAATATTGTGTTACATAATCACCGAATTGGTCATCCGAAACACGCGCAATAAAACCGCACTTTGCGCCAAGGCGAGCAAGACCCACGGCGATATTTGCGGGGGACCCGCCGACATACTTGTTAAAATTGCTGCTTTGCGAAAGCGGCATATTCATATCCGTTGGGTTAAAGTCAATAGCAATTCTACCAATGGGGATCACGTCAAGTGGTTTGCTGTTGTCAAATTGAATGGTATTCATAGTCAAATCCTTCCCATTTGTTAATGATTGTTCGATGGTTGTTTTGTCGTTTTTCATTTGTCACGCCTTACCCGCGCAACCAAAAATTTCAATATGTTTGAGCGCATTTTTGTATGCCCCTTCAACCTCGGCACTTTGCAGGTCATAATAGCCGCTGATTTTACCGCTCTCATAGGCGGTGCGAACGCTGTGTTCCACGGCGTCAAAGGTAGCCGTGGCAATGTTTATTTTTTTAATGCCAAGCGAAATACATTTTTTGAAGTCGTCCGGGGATATCCCGCTTCCTCCGTGCAAAACGAGGGGGACATCCACTTGTGCTTGAACCTGTTCCAAAATATCAAATCGCAGTTTCGGTTCTTGTTTGTAATTGCCATGTGCATTGCCGATAGCGACAGCAAGTGCATCAACTTGTGTTTCGTCTTGAAAGCGTAAAGCTTGTTCGGGCGAAGTACAGTGGATGGCAATATCCTCACTGCCGTCCTCACTCCCGCCGACACTACCGATCTCCCCTTCCACATCTGCGCCGTATTCGCGCGCGAGCTTTACAACCTTGCGGGTGATGGCCATGTTTTCGTCAAGCGGCAGTTTTGAGGCATCTATCATCACGGATGTAAAGCCAAAGTCCAGCGCCTGTTCAATCGCTTCCATAGTGGTACCGTGGTCAAAATGCACGGCAACCGGTATATCGGCGTTTTCCGCCGCGCTTACCATGAGCGGCCCCATCAAGTTAAGCGGCGAATATTTTAGACGAACTTCGGCAATTTGCAGGATGATGGGGCTCCCCGTTTCTTCAGCGGCCTGTACAATCCCCAAGACCATTTCCATATTGGAAACGCTGAAGCTTGGCACCGCCCAGTCCCCCTGCTGTGCTCTAATCAATAACTCATTCATATTTACGAGCGGCATTACAATCCCTCCCTCAATTTTCTCACTTTCTTTAAAGAAAGTATATCATCAAGGCATAGGGATTGCAAGACGATTTTAAGCAAAACAAAGAGCAATATGCATCTCCAAATAAATGGAAAAGCAGCATGTTTATAGCCACTTTAGGCTCTGCCACTTCTTAGGTTATTGATATGCCACAAGCAGGGAAAGCTTAATTGAATCATTCGGCCGTAGTTGTTCACAAATTATAATTCCTCGAACAATAACCCTCTGCGTTTTTCCTGTTTTTGTTGAATTGTCGCTTGTTTTATTGTAAAATCTGCACGGTAACATATTCGTGTAGACGTGAGGCGATTCACTCGACAAAAGGTATCCTATTCAAAAACACGAGAAAGGAGAAAACATGGAACAGGTAACAAAAAACACAAAAACGCAAAATACCACAGTCGTGAATAACACGGCAAAAACCATCGCAAGGGTTATTTTTTGGATTATCGAAGTTCTTTTGGCTTTTCGTCTGGTTTTTAAAGCACTGGGTGCAAACACAGATAACATTTTCGTGCGGATAGTATATAGCTTAACCAAAATTTTCGTCGTGGCTTTTGAAGGTATCTTCTCCCGCACCAGCACAACGGTTGGGGAAGTCATAGCGACTGTTGTAGCGATGATTATTGTTGCACTGATAGCCCTGATAATCATTAAACTTATCAAACCTAAAACCGCTATCAGCGTTGAAAATGCGGAACATGTCGAGAAAAATTCCGTAGATGAATAATTTTTCACTGTCTACCGAAAACACGACAAGTAAAAAAGGAATTGAGGGTATTCAAATGAGTATTAAAAAACACATTAATAAAATGAAGGAGATTGACAACATGAAAAAAATCATTATCGGATTAGGCACATTGGCCGCAGTAGGTGTTGCAGCAGGAATAATCATCGCGGTAAAAACCAGTAAAGAAAGACGTGAGGAATTGAAAGACAAGGCAATTGATACAGTTGACGACATGAACGAAGCCGTGCAGGCAGAAGCGAATGCGATCAAAGACTCCGCCGACGAAGTGGCTAAAGAGACTACCGCTGCCATTGAACAAGCAAGTGAAAAAACAGAAACCGTCATAAAAGACGTGGGCGACGGGATCAAAAAAACTAAAAAAGATTTGAAGAAGACCGCAGGAACAGTGAAAAAAAACGTGGATAGCAGCATCAAGAAAACGAAGAAGGATTTGAAGAAAACCGCAGAAACAGTAAAAAAAGATATAGATGACGGTGTTGAAAAAGTCAAAAGCGATATCAAGAAGACGACGGAAACCGACACGAAGTAACTTAAAGCCCGCCAAATATTGGGTGTCTGTCCGAAATGTAGCTTAAAGAGAGTCGTCCATGTAAAGCTCAATACCATTCAATACCATATGATAAAATAGTATTCTGCTTGAATGCGTTGGAGGATAAGAAAAAGTATAATGCAAAGAAAAAACAAACTTGGATTTTTGGCATTGTTGATGCCGCTTATAATGGTGGCTTTGATAGCCGTTCCGATTTTCAGCTTTGCAACACCGCCGGCCGCTGTCGGTCTGGGCACGACCTCAACTTTCGCAGTGTTGGCGGGTGAGAGCATAACGAATACCGGGCCGACTGTCATAACCGGGGGGCTCCCCGAAGGCGGAGGAAATATTGGTGTGCACCCGGGGTCTGCCATTACCGGGAGTGAAACGATCACCATGGCAGGGTGGGTGGCGCACGCTGCTAATGCAGCTGCGAGTGAAGCAAAGAACGATTTGCAAATAGCGTACAACGACGCTGCGGGCAGACCGAGTGATGTGGATTTAACCGGCCAGGACCTAGGCGGTAAAACGTTGCCAACCGGCGTTTACTCCTTTAGCTCATCCGCTCAACTGACCGGCACACTGACCCTTGATGCACAAGGTGACCCCAATGCTGTTTTTATATTCCAAATAGGGACCACACTAACGACAGCGTCACAAAGTAAGGTCGAATTAATAAACGGTGCCCGTTTTTGCCGTGTTTTTTGGCAAGTAGGCAGCTCCGCAACCTTGGGAACAGGCGCACATTTTGCAGGGCATATATTCGCCCAGATATCCATAACCGCCACTACCGGGGGTACGGTGCAAGGGCAATTGCTGGCGTTAACAGGTTCTGTTACCTTAGACACCTGCACCATTGAAAATGCGCTTTGTAACGAAATTGAAACAACAACCGAACCGGAAACAACTACCGAGATAGAAACCACCACCGATGTGGAAACGACGACCGAGACGGAAACGACCACCGAGACGGAAACCACTACCGCGGCAGAAACTACCACCGCGGCGGAAACGACCACCGAGACGGAAACCACTACCGCGACAGAAACCACCACCGCGACGGAAACGACCACCGCGACGGAAACCACCACCGCGACGGAAACGACCACCGCGACGGAAACGACCACCGCGACGGAAACGA
>CAZMSM010000013.1:0-8070 GCA_964568955.1 uncultured Eubacteriales bacterium
GGAAGATCTATGGGGGGACCGGATTGAGGGCGGGCCTCCATTTTACCCGCTTTGACGGGAAATACGGCTATGAAAACCAAAACTTCTTCATGGCCACCATCCCCTTCTTTGCCGGCTATCGTAAAAAAGGAGACCGCTTTACCGTGATGTTTGACGGCGGCGTCAACCTTCATACCAAACTGGCCTCCCTCGACCCTGACTGGGAAATTCCGGGAATGGAAGCCCTCGATAATTCCCTTTCCCTCGCTGCAAGATTCCGGCTGGGTAACGACAGGCTGGCGTTTGTCAATAAAAACGGGCACCTCACACTTTTTGAGGGCGGATTTGAGCGACGCCTCATAGGTCTCAGCCGTGCGGGCAATCACCGCAATATCACGGCAGCGCAGACCCTCTTCCCGCAATAATTTTTTAACGGTCATGGCAACAAATTCACATTCGCTGATAATATCCCCCGCGGCTGTGAGTGTCACCGCGCTTGTCGGTTTTTCATACACCACGGCACTCGGATTGTATAGCCCCGCTTCAAGCGCGGCAAGGGCGCCGTCATCCCCTTCATTGGCGGGCACATTAACGATGCCCTCACGAGTTAGCAACAAGGGTTGTGCAATCGGAAGGCCCTGCTTTTTCGCGATATCCATAATTTGATTGGCCGTGCGTTTCGTATGAGCAAAAACGCCCATGTCCCCTTTTGCCGGGTAGAGGCTATCCGTACAAAGGGTGATATAGACCGACTCCGACTGCGCCAAAATGCGTTGTATAATCTTAAGTTCCTGCCCGGTAAAGCCTCTAAAAGCATCAATCGCCACAACTTTGCCGGCAAAAAATGCCCGGTCGAGCAGGGTATCATATAAATTTGTCAATTCATCCTGCCCATCAAAAAAACTGCGAGCAACCAGTGCCTCGTAAGCGGAAAGAACCAGGGCAATCTCCCGTGTTTTTTTCTTGAGCAAACACGCCGGCATCCGGTCGGAAACATCCATTATCTCCGCCGTCGCGACGGCCCCTTGTTTGAGTTCTACGCTCAAACCAAGCATTTCCGCAATAACGGCAGGGCTCTGCCGATGACGGGCATACACCTCAAGCGAATCCCCCACGCTTTCGAGCGCAAGGCTCATGAGTATCGCCCGCCCCGCATCGTCAATCGGTCGCCCGCTCTTACCGCCGTACTGCCGAAAAACGCTGTGTGCCAGGCGTGAAAAGCTCAGCACATCAACGCCGCTTGCATCCTTCGCTCCAAGCCTTTCCAACATCGCCCGCTCAGAATGGAAGGAGTATTGTTCCGGCACAAGTAGAATTAAATCCCGCCGACCGGCACGGACAAAATCTTCAAGCAGTGTATGCACATAGGTGGTTTTGCCGCTGTGCGCCCTGCCAAGAATAAAATGAAGCATAGTACAACTCCCTTATACCAAATTCTCTGCGGTTATTTGTCGTTTAAACTGTTGCTACGATTATAGCACAATGGCGTGTTTTCGTCAGTAGGTTTTGATGGTTTTTGGCAAGAGGACGCGACGGTGTCCCAAAATAGTCCCATATACTCGAATTTTTGTGTAATCGGTCGATTAAGGAAGATTGATAAAGGACGACGACCTCTCCGTCAGACTGCGGTCTGCCACCTCTCCTTACCAAGGAGAGGCAATTACGGAGGCTGCTCCTCTTTGGCTCTCCTATGCTAGGAGAGCTGTCACCGCAGTGACTGAGAGGTAGACGCCCCTCCCCGGCTCTCCTATGCTAGGAGAGCTGTCACCGCAGTGACTGAGAGGTAGACGCTCCTCCTTGGCTCTCCTATGTTAGGAGAGCTGTCACCGCAGTGACTGAGAGGTAGACGTTCCTCTACATTAGGAGAGCTAACAAACGACATCGGCAGTTTGTAAAGCAGGGGCTCTACTCTTGCCCTTGTGAACCTCTTGTGAGCCTAGAAGCAGAGTTTTCTCCAAATTCATTTACAAGCAACCGTATATATGGTATCTTATATTTTAAATAAACGGTTAAATATCCAAGTGGAGGGATTATGTATATGTGCGATAGAAGGGGTAAAAATATGGATAAAATAGTAGAAATGGCGTCCAAGGTGGTGCCCAGCGAACGGCAATTAAAATGGCAGGAACTGGAGTTTTATGCATTTATACATTTTGGCGTGAACACCTTCACCGGGTCCGAATGGGGTTCGGGTTATGAATCCCCGGAGATATTTGAGCCAACGAAACTTGACACGAGGCAATGGGTGTCCACCATCAAAACTGCCGGTATGAGGGGGCTTATCCTCACCGCTAAGCACCATGATGGCTTTTGTTTGTGGCCGAGTGCTTATACCGACCATAGCGTTAAGTTTAGTAACTGGATGGGCGGGCGCGGCGATGTGGTGAAGGAAACTGCGGATGCTTGTCGGGAGTATGGCATTAAGTTTGGCATCTACCTTTCACCGTGGGACAAACACGACCCACGCTACGGCGAGGGCGAAGCGTATAATAAATACTTTAAGAATCAGCTAACGGAACTGCTCACGCATTACGGTGACATCTTCTGTGTGTGGTTTGACGGCGCGTGTGGCGAGGGCAAAAAGGGCAGAGTGCAAGAGTATGATTGGGAAAGTTATTACGCAATCATTCGAGAACTTCAACCGGACGCAGTTATCTCCGTTTGCGGGCCGGATGTGCGTTGGATCGGCAATGAGGCGGGCGTGTGCAGAAAGTCGGAGTGGAGCGTTGTCCCCTATTATTACAACAGTTCCGAATTAACGGCCGCCGCATCGCAAAAAGAAGACGGCAAGGCGCCAAAGAAAGTAAACTATACGGCACTGGATATCGGCAGCCGCAAGGCGATTAAAAATGCAGGGCGCCTGATTTGGTACCCGGCCGAAGTGGATGTGTCCATTCGCAAAGGATGGTTTTACCATCCGAGTGACGATATCGGCATCAAGCCGCTTTCGAAACTCTTGGATTTTTATTATAACTCTGTCGGCGCAAATGCGGCCCTGCTACTCAACATACCACCCACCAAAGAAGGTGTGATTCATGAGCGCGATGCCGATATGCTCTTGTCCATGGGGGCCCAACTGTCCATTGATTTTAACGAAAACTTGGCGGAGGGTTCCGTCATGTCGGCCTCCAACTGCTTGGACGACGCACACAGCGCACAGATGGCGCTTAGCGACGACTCGGGCGAATACTGGCACTCCGGCATGAACCCGGATAAGCCCTGGCTGATGATTGATTTGGACGATGAATACGACATCAACAAGGTGGTGCTCGGTGAGCACATACGCACGGGGCAGCAGATTGAAAGTTTTAAACTCTACGGCGAAATTGAGGGCAAGTGGAAACTGCTCGCCGAAAACACGGTCATCGGCTACAAGCGCATTTGCCGATTTGACGAAGTGCGGGTACGGTACATAAAGCTCGTTATCGAAAGCACCCGCTGTTTTGCCACCATATCGAAGTTTGAGGCTTATTAACAAAAGTTTGCATACGATATATAATCCATGTATTGCGAGGGAAATTGATGAAAATAACTTTGCCCCCTCAGGTTGAAACCGTTATCAACATCCTTGCAGACGAAGGCTTTAAATCGTACATTGTCGGTGGCAGTGTGCGCGACTGCATCATGGGAAAAACGCCCTTTGACTGGGATATAACCACGCAAGCAAAACCGGCGGAAATTGCTCGGGCTTTTGTAAAACACAAGGTGATTGAAACCGGCATTAAACACGGTACGCTTACGGTGGTTTTGGATGGGCTTTCTATGGAGATAACGACCTTTCGCATTGACGGTGATTATAGCGACAACCGTCGCCCGGATTCGGTTGCGTTCACCACAGACTTGATGCAAGATTTAAGCCGCCGAGATTTTACCGTGAACGCCCTTGCCTATTCCCCGCAAGAAGGGGTTGTGGATTACTTTGGCGGGTGTGACGATATTAAAAGCAAAACCATCCGCTGTGTCGGCAGCCCGAATGTACGCTTTGGCGAGGACGCACTGCGAATTTTAAGGGCCCTGCGTTTCGCAAGCAGCTTGGATTTTGACATAGAGCCAGAAACAGCCCAAAGCCTTTTGGTAAACCGGCGTTCTTTGAAGAATGTCGCTGCCGAAAGAAAACAGTCGGAACTCATTAAACTCCTGTGCGGCAAAGCGGTTGAACGCGTTCTTTTGGATTACCCTGATATTATTTTTGAGATCCTACCGGAGCTTAGAATCACAAGCGGTTTTGACCCACATGATAACGAAATTTTTGATCTCTACGAACACAGCGCACACAGTGTAGCCTTGATTAAAAATGAGCCGGAACTGCGTGTTACCATGCTGCTGCTCAGCAGTGGCAAACCGGCGTGTTTTACGTTAGATGATAACGGCAATGGTAGTTTTTACGGACACGCTTCTGCCGGGGAGGACATTGCGCTGGCCGTGCTTAACCGCCTGAAGTTCAGTAAACGCTTTACACAAGAGGTAACACAGCTTGTGCGTTACCAAAATATTCCGGTTTTTGATGACCCCAAAACGCTCAAAAAATGGCTTGTCAAACTGGGCAAGGAGCTTTTCGAAAAACTGCTCCGGGTAAAGCGAGCGGATTTGCTTGCACGCTCCCCTATCGATTATGAGCAGGTTGCCTTGGTGGATGAGTTGGATGCGCAAATGAACCGCTTACTGGAGCAAGGTTTTTGCCTTTCCATTCAGGATTTAAAAATCAACGGGACAGACTTAATCGGTTTGGGCCTGCCTGTGGGCAGAGCAGTCGGCCATATGTTAGAGCGCTTGTTTAAAGCCGTTGTTGATGAAAAAACAGTTAACGAGAAAAGTGCACTCATTAGAACAGCCAAAGAGTTTATGGAAAAATAAAAGCTCAAGTGAATGAGCGTTGCAATGACAAAACATGCCCGCAAAACAGAATTCGATTATATTTATAAGGAGCCATACATGAGTAATTATATAACGGAAGTTATAACCAAAGAAAAGGCCACGGAGTTTGACACCTATGTGACGGCCAGCCCAAAAGCCAGCTTTATGCAGATGAGCACCTGGGCAGATGTTAAAAACAACTGGAAGTGGCGCGGCATTATCTGCCGAGACAAGGACGGGAAAATATGCGGCACCATAGCGGTGCTTATCCGTAAAGTGCCGATGTTGCCCTATTCGCTTTTTTATTGCCCGCGTGGACCCGTGTGCGATTTGCACGATAAAGAAGTCATTACCGTCTTGATTGACGCATTAAAAAAGCTTGGCAAAGAGTTCCGCTGTTGCGACATAAAGCTGGACCCCGATGTTGCCGTGGATGACGATGTTTTTAGGAAAATTGCCATTGACCTTGGCTTTAAACTCATGGGCAACACCATGAGTTTTGAGACCGCACAACCGCGTTTCGTCTTCCGACTGGATGTGGATGGCAAAACAGAGGATGAAGTCATGGCCGCTTTCCACTCTAAAACCCGTTACAACATAAGGGTCGCCATCAAAAAAGGGGTTACCGTTGAAATAAAAGGCCCTGAGGCCGCCGAAGAATTCCACAAAATTATGATTGAAACCGGTACTCGGGATGATTTTGGCATCCGCAGTGCCGATTATTTCGGGAGAATGGTTACCGCAATGGGCGAAAACGCACGCTTCTATATGGCGTATTATGAGGGCAAACCGATAGCCGGCTCGCTCGCACTGCGTTGTGGGAACAAGGTTTGGTACCTGTACGGGGCATCGTCCAACGAAAGCAGAAATGTAATGCCGAACTATTTGGTGCAATGGTCTATGATTCAATGGGCCATTGAATCCGGTTGCCAGATATACGACTTTCGCGGTGTTTCCGGTTTTCTGGATGAAAGCAATCCCCTTTTCGGTATCTATAAATTCAAAAAGGGATTTAACGGTGACCTTGTTGAATTTATCGGCGAAATGGATTTGATTTTAAAACCGTTGGGCTTTAAATTTGTCAACCTTGCAAGTAGCTCTATTAAAAAATACGCACGGTTTAAAGGGGCGTTCCATAAAAAATGAGATATGTAATTGACAAATCTTCACTGATGGAGAATGTGCAAATTATCAAAAAAATCGCAGGTGCGGTGCCTGTTATCGGCGTTGTCAAGGGCAATGGGTACGGGCTTGGCACGGTGCGCTTTGCCGAAGTGTTGGTTGAATGCGGAATAGGTGTGCTGGCTGTCGCCTGCATTGAAGAAGCGCGGGCACTGCGAGGTGCCCGCATTGCATTGCCGGTATTGTTGCTGACACCGCCCGCCAATGCGGCTATCGCAGGCTCCGTCATTTCCCTCGAACTTATTGCCGCCGTTGACTCCCACGCCAGCGCGCAATTGCTGGACACGGCGGCGAAAGCGAAGGCCGTCAAAGCAAAGGCTCACATAAAAATTGACACCGGGCTTGGCCGCTACGGCTTTTTACCCGGTGAGGAAAATAAAATAATCGATGTCTACAACAGTTTTGACAGCATTGATTTTACGGGGATTTATTCGCATTTTTCCTGCTCGTTTGCCAAAAGTCCGGAATCTCTTAATCGGCAGTTGGAAAAATTTATTGCCGTAACACAGGTTTTGGAAAACGCGGGGGTTGACTGCGGCGTCAAGCATATTGCAAACTCGTCCGCCGCCCTGCTTTACCCTGCCACACACTTGGACTGTGTTCGCATCGGCTCCGCTTTTTTGGGCAGACTTGCCGTGCCGAACTTATATGGGCTCCACAAAATCGGTTTTATGGAATGTGAAATCGCTGCCATCAAAGACCTCCCCAAAAACCACAACATCGGTTATGGTGATGCCTACAAAACAAAAAAGCCCGTGCGCATTGCCATCGTACCCATCGGCCATACACACGGCTTTGGGTTGGAAAAACGCAAGGACTGTTTTCGACTGCGGGATGTTGCGCGGTATGTTCTGAATGACCTAAAGCCGCTCTTCGGTCAAGAAAAACAGTACTGCCGAATCGGGGGACAACAAGTCCCCGTCATCGGCAGAATTGGTTTAACACACACAGCTGTGGATATTACCGGCCTTGATTGCGAAGTCGGCCATATTGCCGTGTTTGAGATGAACCCTTTGCAGGTGGATGCTTCGGTCGAGCGCGTGCTCCGTTAACTTCAGCCAATGGCAAACAGGTTGTTTAACCAGTCCATGCACATGCTAAACCACTGCTTTGCAAAGCGATTGGCCTCAAGTGCCGCGGGGTTGCTGCACACCACCGGGGTGGCAAGTGAAAAACCGTGGTGGCCTTTTTCAAATATATGCATTTCAAAAGGCACCTTAGCCTTATCAAGTGCCCCGGCAAACGCCAATGAATTTTCTATCGGTACGCAGGTATCTTCACTGCTGGCAAAAATAAATGCCGGCGGTGTTTTTGCGTCCACGAAGTCATTGACAGAAGGAACCGGTTCCGCCAAAACATCGCCAATGGAGGCTAAAATGCAGGCATAGCCAAGGATAACAGCATTGGGGCGAACCCTGCCCATGGTGGCGAGTGCCGCGGCCAAGTGACCGCCGGCGGAAAAACCGATAACGGCGATTTTGTCTTTATCCACCGACCATTTGGCGGCGTTCATACGGATAAGTTCCAGTGCGGCCTCTGCATCCTCCAGCGGGCGTGGGAAAGCGGCTTTGCCTTTGCCAATGGAATAACGTAAGACAAAAGCGTTGTAGCCTTGCGCCAAAAAAGCCATGGCAACAGGCTCCGCTTCCCGGTCGGAGCAAAATTTGTAACCGCCGCCGGGGCAGACCAAGACCGCCGGGCGGGTTTTCATGTTGGGCATCTCCTCGGATGTGTCCAGAATATAGGTTGTCAGGGTGATGTCACTACCGTTTGGCAGGGTGAATACTTCGGTTTTCATAAGGGTGCCCTCCTTAAATTTTTATAAAAGTTCAGTAGGGCGGGCAACTTGCACCCGCCCTACCGCTTTTAATAATAGACCTTTAGTGTTTTGATTTCAAACGGGCGGAATGTGAGGTCTAAGGAGCTCACATCGGCGATGGTTTCAAGTGTTTCTTCAAGCATATTGGTGATTTCTGCCGCTTTTGCGTCTTTAAACAATTTGATGTTCGTGCGGGTATAGGCCCCCTCGGCATCATACATGCGCACGATAAACGC
>CAZMSM010000013.1:8170-13258 GCA_964568955.1 uncultured Eubacteriales bacterium
CCGCCCTCAAGAGAAATAGCATATTTACAGTCGTTGAGGATAGCGACACCGTAGCGTGCTTCCGAAAGGTCGGTATACTTGTGGTTGAGCACCTCAAACTTTGCTTTTTCAAGGCTGTTGTTCCTGGTTGTGGGGCGTTTGACAAAGCCAAACTGTACCTCGCAACGGGCGAAGTCTTGCATGATGCTTGTGTCAAAGGCTGTTTTTAGGAAACGGTGGTCGTCCTGCCAATCCATCAAGGTGTCAAAGCGAACTTCCGCGGTGTCGGCGAAAAAGAACATATCTTGCGTAACGGTGGTTTTGGGTGTCAGTCGGTATTTGCTGCGCAAAACAAGTGCCGCCTCCCCGCGCGAATAGATTTCGCGGCTGATAAGTTCAGCCGTGTCCTTAAATTTGCTTTCAATGTCCGCGTCTAAATCCCAGCTATCCCAAGCCAGTGGAACATCTTCCGCCACAAGGAAAGTGTTCAACGGGTAGCCTTCGCCGCAAAGCTCCCTGTCAAGGCGTGTATCGATAAAGGAAGAAATATAACCCCTGTCATCAAACTCGACTTTTGCAAACGGTGTTGCCAGGCAATTGCCGCAAAGTGAAAAATGCGAGTTGTTGCTGACCACACCCCTGATGAGCTTAAGCGTTACGGATGAAAACGCCGGGATGGTTACGCCGCTGACCATCAGTTTGATATTGCCGTCAAGGTCTGTATACAGTTGCTGTTTATAATCACCTTCGACAATATAACCTGTGGTGTAATCAATAAACACCGGTGAGCTTCGCTCAAACGAAAGGGTGTTGGTGAGGGTGACGCTTTCTTTTACGGGGGAATCGGTCATAGCAGCGATGAGTGCAGCAGAAGTTTCGATAATCTCCGTGGTCTCTTTATGTGATTGGATATGTGCTTTTGGGATACAGGTGCCGGGCAATATGTCGTGGAACTGGTTGATAAGCATCAGCCTATACAGCGGTTCGACATCGGTGCTTGCAGCAATAAGGTCATTTTTAACCGCTTGGTTGACTGTGAAAAACTCCAAATCACGCAGGCCGAACTCCGCCTTGCGGTTGTTGCGTTTGATGTTGTGCTGGTTGGTCAACGTTGCGCGGTGGAGTTCTAAGTACAGCTCCCCTGTGAATGTGTTCGGGTTGACGGCGGTTGATTCAATAAACTTCATCGCGTCGCTCACGAGCATATGCTCCGCTTTTGGCACGCCGTTTAAGTCCTTACAGCGCGCGGCAAGTTCTATCATTTCAAACTGCGGGCCGCCGCCACCGTCGCCATAGCCGTAAGCACAAATTCGTTTGTCGGTCACAGTTGTTTCTCTAATGGTTTCGCCGTAGCCTTCTTTGAGCTGTTTGGACAGCGTTTGGGCATCGGGCGGGCAATGGGTGGTATTAAAATGTGTGAAAACTTTGGTGCCGTCGAGCCCCTGCCAATAAAAAGTATCGTACGGGAAGGGGTTGGTATCGTTCCAACCTATTTTGGTCGTGAGGAAATAGTCTACGCCGCAGCTTTTCATAATCTGCGGAATTGCGGCACTGTAGCCGAATGTATCCGGCAGCCAAAAACAGTCGGAGGTGTAATTAAAATGCTTGCGCGTAAAGCGCTGGCCCCAGAGGAACTGCCTGACCATGGATTCGCCCGAGGTAATATTGCAGTCGCACTCCACCCAAACGCCGCCGTTTGGCTCGTAGCGACCCTGTGCAACAAGCGCTTTGATGCGCTCAAAAAGCTTTGGATAATGGGTCAGTATCATATCCCCATGGCAAGCGGAGCTTTGAATAAACTTATACTCCGGGTACTGCTCCATGAGGCTTACTTGGTTGGAAAAAGTGCGCGCACACTTTTTGATGGTCTCGTCAATGTGCCAAAGCCATGCGGTATCCATGTGCGAATGGCCGATGACTGCGGCAAACGGGGCACCTTCGGCATTTTTTACTTCAAGCACTTTTTTCATATGAGGGTGTGCTTGCCGAACGGCATCAAAAAAGGTCTGCGCATCCGTATCTTCAAAAGAATAGTACAACACTTGATGCATCTTATACAGGGCGTTAACGGCCTCGGCGCGGCGGAAGCTGTCCGCAGGCAGGATTTCAACTAGTTGATTGAGGGTAACCAAATCAAAGTAGAACTCTTGAACCTCCAAGTTTTTGGTGCAAACATCAATGCCGTTATAAGCGTAGTCATAGCTAAGCAGTGGTTCTTCTTCCAAGGGCATACAACCTTTGTAGGCGTGCCCGGCATAATATTCGACAGCTATATCAATCACGTCCCCCGCTACGGGGGCTTTTTTTATCAAATCGCAGTAATGGTTGCCATGACCGGTGAAAACGATTTTAGAAGCAAATGTACCGAATGGTTCGCCATTCACCCAGACAAGTGCTTCGTAGCCGCCAATATGCGGGCGGATGAAAAGGTCTTGCCCCGCAAGGTCAGCAGAAACGGTGTAGCGCGAAGTAAACCAGCAGTAGGCGCCCTCCCCGCTCCAGCGCCAACCTTTTTTAATATCCGTAAAAAGGGCAGCTTCCGGTATGTTATGGAACTGTTCGAGCGTTTCAAAAGCGGCACATTCCAGTTCGCCGACTTTTTCAAAAATAAACGGCTCGATAGTTGATTCAAATCTTTTGAGTTTGCCGAGCATACGCTCGATTTGTTTGTCTGTAAGCATTTTTTAAATTCCTTTCCATTGCCGGTATATATCTTTACAGCACAACTTCCTTACCGGTTGCGGCCGATTCATAAATACCCGTGAGTATTTTTATCATATTGACACCTTGTTCGATTTTAAAAACAGGTTCGACGCCATTGGTGACAACATCCACAAAATGGTTGATGTTCGCCTCGTGCCCTTGCATATGATGAAAGATGCCGGAGTCAAACTTTTTAGCTTGGGCGTTGTATTTCCATCTATCGAGCGCGGTGTTTTTCTTTTCATCATAAATATTGATCATATCATTCTTCCACTCAAGGCCTTTTTTTGTGCCCCGGAGTTCAACAAATCTGCTTTCCTTTTTGATATTGGATGCCCAGCTAAATTCAATTTGCAAGCTCGCACCGTTATCAAACTTGATAAAACCAAGTGCCAAATCTTCCACATCGTAAACGCCGTCCGTTTTGGCTTCCCCAAAAGAGGCGTGTACGGAGTCGGCCTTGTCGCTGCTTTGTGCAAACTTGCTGTATGTGCTGCCGCTCACGGCAACAGCCGTCGGGTTACCCATCATATAGATAGCCAAATCAATCATATGCACGCCCAAGTCAATCAGCGGGCCACCGCCGGAGAGTTCTTTTGTCGTGAACCAGCCGCCTTTGCCGGGGATGCCCCTTTTCCTGATCCAACCGCATCTGCCGGCGTAAATGTCCCCCGCTTGCCCGCTTTGGGCAATATGCTTTAAATACTGTGAGTTATACGTATAACGGTTATTCCGAATTACCATCAACTTTTTGCCGGATTTTTTTTCTGCTTCCTGCATTTTCAGCACATCTTCAACGCTTATAGAATCCGGCTTTTCACACAGGGCGTTCATGCCTTTATCCAGTGCATAGCAAGCAATCGGGCTGTGCAGATAATTTGGGGTACAAACATCAACAATGTCGAGCTCCTCATTGTCAATCATTTGCTTATAATCCTCATAGCATTTTATTTCGGGTGAAAAAACCGATTTGGCTTTTTCAAGCTTTTTGGGGTTGTTGTCGCAAACCGCGACCACCGAAACATTGGGAATCTTTTTCCAGGCACCCACGTGAGGCCCCTGTGCAATCCCACCGAAACCAACAATACCGACTTTCAACATACAATTTTCCTCCTTGATACTATTTATAAAAAGGACGGAAATTCCCCGTCCTTTGGGGTTCAAATACTTATTTTTTACTCAGCGGACAAACGGCTATACATATGCCGCAAACCGCACCGCGGCCAATCTTGTTAAAATGCTTTTTCATATATTCACTACATTTTTCGGGCAACAAATACTTTTCGTCATCGTTTTCGATAGACCACTCACGCCCGATAATGGCTCCGGCCGGGCAAGCATCAACACATAGATTGCAATCTTTACAATGCGAAACCGGCACATGAGTCTTCGTTTCGAACGGACAATTGGTAAAAATTGTACCCAAGCGAACCTGAGCACCGTATTTGTTGTGCAAAAATAAGGTGTTTTTGCCAATGCTGCCAAGCCCCGCAAGGCAAGCGATTTTTTTGTGCGAATAGCGCCCAGCATAGTTCCAGCCTTTGTCGTTGATGCTTTGGGATGCGGCCACCGGGATATATTTATAGCCGGCTTTGTCCAAAAACATACCGGCTTTGAGCAAGAGCTGGTCAATAAAGGCATTTACAGTCCTGTAGTGATGAAAATATGTGTGGGTAGGCGCCTGATTTATTTCGTCAATAATTGCTTCGGAAAGCTTGACCGCAATGCTCACCGCATAGCGACACTCCCCAAAATCGCCGTCTTTAACATGGGCAAACCCCACATCGGTCGCCCCGTTATCCAGCAAATATTGTGTCAAATCATCTTGAAAGCCCATCATCTCTCCATTTGTAAAACTAGTTTTCGACAGTAATGGTCAAGTACCCGCCCGTTTCCCCCGCGCGGACACCGTCGGCATTGTAAGCAACCACCTTATAAACGCACTCATACTCTCCCTTTTTCAGTTTCTTTTTAAGCTTATCCTTAAAAATATATTCACCGGGTTTTAGCGTTGGGGAAGCATAAATCAGTGTGCTGTCCATGGTGTAAAAAGTAAAGTCCATATCGAACTCACAGGCCTTTGGGTTTTCCAGCATAATATCGCCTTGCGCATAACCGTCGCTGAATGTCACCGTCTTGTTGATGCGAAAACGAATTTCACCCGCCGGAATATTTTCAACATCGGCAAGGCCGTCGCTGATGGGGATTGTTCCGACATTCACTTCTCCACGTGGCACGAACAGCCCACTGACCATATCGAAAAACCCAACCTTCGCCAAGAGGACGGCAAGCAAAATCACCGCTATGCATGCCGTCACCGATATGATTATTATTTTGTTTTGAGACAGTACAGTGGCAACGGTTTTCGTGTCACTGCTGTGTTTGTTCGGTTTCTTCTTGTAAGCC
>CAZMSM010000013.1:13268-17900 GCA_964568955.1 uncultured Eubacteriales bacterium
CACCAACTTAAATTTCATATGTTGAACGCCAATTTTTTTGTAGGTTTGGGGGTCATAGGCCACAACGACAACCCTTAGTTCATAAGCACCGTATGGCATTTCGTCAAACAGTTGTATAAAGGGCAAATACTTGCCCGGTGTGATGCCCATGGAACGGTAAACGATTGTGTCTTTATGAAGTATCGTAACGATAAAATCGCATTCGTTTGAGTATACATTCCCTAAAACAAGAGGAAGCCTGTCGTACCATTCCTCAATCATCGCTTCGTTGTTGGCGAAGACCTTAAAGGCTCGGGTTTTTCCGCTGGCTTTTGTTTCTTTTACCATTTCCAGCTGTCGCTCCGGCTCAGCCTCAATATCCCGCACGTTGACGGAGGATTCGGTTAAACCCCTATACACCGGCACCGCTTTTTCGGGTGGATTATATCCAAAAATCTGCACCGCAATAAGAACCACGGCCAGCAACAAAACACCGGCTGCTGCGAGCGTGAAGGCTCGTTTAGCCTTGTATGACATTTGGGCGGTTTTTTCTTTGATCGCTGAGGTAAGTCGGTTTGACAAATCAGAGACACTGCTTTTTTTGCTCTTTTTGCTCTCTTTTGCTCTTTTGGGTTTCGGGTCTTTTTTTGGCTTTTCGGTTTTTTTCTTATATATAGAAGGGGCAACAATGTCCTTTTTTTGCGTGGCGTTATCGGTTTGGGTTGTTTGACTATCGCTTTCGCTCACCGTCGCCTCTACAGATTCCTCGGGTTTAAAAATCGCGCTGTGAACAAGCTCGGCTAATGGATTTTTTGTGATGTCGGATGGTTGGGCTTGCTCGATTTTCTCATCTTCGATTTCACTGTTATCTTGGGCAAATTCATCTGCGTCCTGAGTAATTTCTTCCGGTTTAGACAGCGCCGAACGCACAAGGTCTGCAATAGAAAACGCCGATTCTGCCGGGATGGTGTGCTCAGGAACGACACGGGGGTCGTTCCCTACGTCTGTGGTTTCTTCAGCCTCAGCGGGGGTTTCATCCTCAGCAGAGGGCGTTTCTTCTACGCGGGTTTCTTCTTCTGTGTGTTCCGGAATGACACGGGGGTCGTTCCCTACGGGGACGGTTTCTGCCAATTCCTCCGCCACAACTATTTCAGCCGAAACGGCTTTGTCTCCCGTTTCGGCAATTGGTTTCTCTATGAAAACTGGCGCAGACTCTTGCTCGGGTTCCGAGGCCTTTGCCGGCATTTGATGCTTTTGAATTTTTTCTTGTTTTTCGGGTTTTGCTCTTTCTGCTTCTTTGGGGGTGGCCGGAACAACCGGTGCCTTGTTTTGATTGGTCTTTTTTGCTTGGTCTGCCTTTTCTTTTTTTGCTTTTTTTTCTTTTTTCTCTTTTTTTTCTTTTTTCTCTTCTTTCTCTTTTTTCTCTTTCGTTGGTTTGCTTTCTTTCTTTGAAGTAGGTTTGGCAGGTTCTTCCCTGCCCTTTTTCTTTACTTGGTCTGCTTTTTTCTTGCGGTCTTTTAATTGTTGTATTTTCTCTTGTCTCTTTTTTTGGTTTGCTTCGCGTTTCTCTTTTTCCTTTTTATCTTTCAGGCGTTGTTTTTCCCTTGCTTTTTCCTGCTTCGCGCGTTGCTTATCCTTTTTATCGTCTGCCCCGGATTTCGGTTTTTGAGGCGGTGTTTTAGTCGTGTTCTCGCTAGCTTGCGCAGATTTTTTTTGTTCGATGGCCTCTTTTCGTGCAAGCGCGGCGCGTTCTTTGTTCTTTTTTTCGTTTTTCTTTTTAGCCGCAGTCTTTTTGGTTTTTTTGCCCATTTGCTTTCTCCTATCCGGCATTTATCAGTCAAGCCATGGCAGAGTGTCTATCCCCCAGAACTGCGGGTAACGGTTAACTTGGACGGCTTCAAGGATAAATGCTGTTTTAAGCGATACGGCATCCGAAGGGGCAATCGCTGCCATCTCTACTGCGTCAAAACCGGCGACAATCACCGGTATTTTAACGTAGTTGTCGTTGTCTGTCGGAAAAGCTGCATTTGTAAGGCTCAATCTGTTTGCAAAGTACAAGCAAAAGTCATCACGGCGGTTGTCGTACCATTTGTTTTGATCACCGGTATCCTCGGCAAGGTAAGGAGTGTCAATATTATAAGGTAGAACCGCATCGGACTGCAGTATTGTGTCGCTACCGTCTTGCCACTGCTGTATCATTTTTAGGCGAATATAGGCAAAACCTCTGCCTTTAAAATGTGCATCCACCCGTAATTTACCGATATAGTCTTGAGCATTTGAGTCTGTGTAATTAACTTCGATGCTACCGTAGTCGCCCGTCGTCGGTGTTGTTTTTGTAGTACCGTCCATAAAGTAAACCTCGGCGTAGGCGTCAAAGTTGGACAGGCTGTATATGCGTGTAGTGACGGCGTCGCCGATAGTCAACCAAGCAAGCGTACCGCTCATTAAGACAACAAGGGCGATGATTGCAATCAACACCACAGTCGGCGGCTTGCGCATTTTTGCTTTTTTCGTATTTTCCATTTATTCCGCCTCCTTAGTGTTAGATGTTACGGGGTTCTGCTAAACCAGCCGTCGGTATCTTGCCCGGCGCTGAGTGTAATCTTTATATCGTTATATTCATGATGCATGGTAACATTGTCCGTGTCTACCAAGTCGGCGCCTTTCTCGTTATAATCAACCCAAAAAGCAATATAGATGTCCTTCGTACTCTTTGGGGGGATAATTACATAGTTGCCTTCATCGTCTGCTACTCCGGCACCTGTATTAAAGGTTTCAAGTGCTTCGTAAGTGGGTATCGGATTATTGTTATCGATAATATTCGCAGGATCACCGGTATATTTATTCTTCCTTGTCCGGATGATATCCATAACCGAGGTATTTTCGTTCGGGCTTACTGCGGCTGCGTCCGTGTCATAGTCACTTTCGGTATACATGAAATAACGCAAGCTGACAGGTGTTCCCCTGTCCCCCCCTACGGTTAGATATACCCGCGCGGGCAAGGAACCATCATTAGTGGCGCTGATTGTTTCGATTTGCAGTGCTTCGTCAAAGGCTGTGACCTCATTTGGGTCTTCCAACTTCGTTGCCGCCGGTAAATCAAGGGTTTGTAGGGCACTATAATCAACCGGCAAATCAAACGTCAAGTCACCGAAAGTAAAGGTCTTGCTCTGGTCATAGAGGTTTACATAGAACCACGCAGAAGTAGGCGGCAAAACGGCGAAGTAGGCAATAGACAGCGCAAAAATCAAGCTGACAGCCGTTGTCCATATTTTTTTTATTCTGTTACGCGGCATCTTCGCCACCACCTTTTTTATTTTTTTTGAATTTTGGTATTGTGAGCAACATTCTTACACCCATAAGCAGTGTAACCATGATAGCAAATACAATCAAGAACATTCTGTTTTGCACTATCCCGGCAAGCAAACCTATGTAGGGAACGCTGAACCATACTTTCCCCGCAATCAGTGACATATCTGCGGGCATGGGGTCTTCGCTTTTATTGGCGTCCCCTTGGGTATAAACCAGGGATTTTTCTCTATCAACACGCGTTATTCTGTGCGTAAAAAACTTGCTACCGTCGGGGGTTTGTATGGTGACAATTTCTTTTGCCTTAATGTCCTCGGTACTTACCGGCCGAACAAAAACGGCATCGCCTTTGTTGAACTCAGGGCTCATGCTACCACTTTGCACCGTGAAGGCTTTGGTTTGGGTAAGAGTTAAGAAAACGATAAAGCCGGCAAGCAAAACGGTTACTGTCGAAAAACAGGCAAGTAGGATATTGAGCAGTCTTTGTTTATTCATTCCAAGTCACCCGGTTTTTCATTTTATCGCTTGCATCTTTCATTCTACGGAATGATAACCTCTTGGACTTGTGTCCAATCTCCGTACTCTGCCTGCTTGGCCTCCACTGTTAGTTTCACTGTCACTTCTTTATCTTTATAATTATTATAGGCATTTCCCGGGTCACTGGGGTCGAGTTGGTAACTGTAGCCCATGCTGTTAATCAAATCAATTATTTCCCCTGTTGTCGGGTCTGCTGCAGGTATATCAATCGAACCGGTAGTACCGCCATAACGATATTTCCAGTATCCGCTTTCAAAAATCCAGTTATCTGAGTCTGCAAAATCCACTGTAAAATCAGCGTTTTGTGTGGGGCTGTAAACCACGGTAACAAGCCCGGGCGCAGGAACAAGATTAGCATCCCACCATGAATACTCGATATACACCCTAAGATTTGTTAGTATGGTAGATTTATTCGTTACGGCAAGCGGACCCGGCTTCCATATTCCTACAGGATCTTCAACATAAATCATGTTTTCTCCAGGCCCAACATACTTGATGGGTTCGGGTAGCGGGTCGGGGATGGGGTCAGGAATAGGCGTGGTATAAGCCGAGCGTATATCGAAGGGTTTAACCGGCGCAATGTCAAAATAGCTCAAATCAATCTGCTGCGTTTTAGCCGACCCGCTATTGACAAACCATGCAAGCGTCGGTTTAAAAGCAATAACCCCAAGGGCTACTGCCAAAACGACTATACCGGCAATGACTTTCTTTTTCATTAATAAACCTCTGTTCATGATATTAACGGTGTTCTTCCTTTTCGGATGATTCGTCCGAGGGTGGTTTGAGCTTGTCAATTTTTGCTTGGAG
>CAZMSM010000013.1:18000-42559 GCA_964568955.1 uncultured Eubacteriales bacterium
AAAGTAGGTTTTGTTTGTTGCGTTCGTCCTGATTTCCAAGATGCGGTGGGTGTTCGGTTTCCCATAGATGGCGGGGTCATCGGAATAAAAGCTGATTACATCACCCACGACAAGGTCTTTGGTGTCGCCTTTTTTTGTAATAACAACACTACCGACGGGGTAAAGGGGCTCCATACTCGGTGTGGTGACGCTTAAAAAACTGTAGCCGTAAAAACTTGGCACTCCCTTGCCCCAATTGGCAAGCACCGTGACAAAAACAAACAGGCTCAAGCCGAAAATTAAAAAGATTAAAACGCTACCGATGCGAGATGCTACTTTTTGAAACTGCAATTACTATCACCGTCTGTATACTGTTATTCTTTCTACTCAAACACAAGGGTTCCGATGTCAACAAATGCGCCCAAAAAGTTTTGTTTGGGTTTAAAAGCCTTATCAACACCGATAGTATAATAAATATCAAATGTTGCGTTCTGGTAAGTGCTCACATCAATATTATAAATCTGAACTTCCTGAGGGATGGGGTCGCCCTGAGCTGGGTTGCCCAAGAGCTCGTACATACTGTTATTAACAGCAGCTCCACCGGGCATCGGCTGAGCCAGGTTGTCTTCTGTACGGAAATGAACATCAATCAGGCTAAGAAAGTCTGCCCGTGCTGCGGGAACCGGAGAGGTAACCTCTATACCGGCGAACTTAACTTTTATCTCAGACCTTATACCGCTTGTAATGGTCGCCTTAAAATAGCGATATTGGTTGGGCACAGCGTTGTTAACATTGATTGCAAGGTCGGACACGGCCACCCAAGTTAGCCCTGTGGGCGGCACCGGACCACCGGTTTTATTGGCATCAATTGCCTCGTACAACAAATAGGTGAATCCCTCGGAATCTACCTGTGCACTAATGCTATCCACACCTACTTTGCTGCCGCTGCTAAACCATGCCACTGTCACAACAATCAACACAAGGGCTGTGGCAAGCAGAGACACGCCGCTTTTTATCATTTTTCCTTTTTTCTTGTTCATGATGCCACCTCCCTTTTTGGATTGATTATATTACAAGTGCGTTAACGAGGCTGGTCCAGTAGACATAAACGCCCCAAGGTTCGTTTTTGATAATAGTGTAGCTCAATTTGATGCCCGTTGTGTCGTCTTTTAGCGCAACATAGGTGCCATACTCCCCATCCATTATTGTTACGGGTAATGTATTGTTGTCCTGGTCACTTGCGGTGATTTGGTAGGCATAGCCTTTGGGCAAGTTACCACCGGCATAGATGCCCCCGGAGGATACGACAAGGTTTTCAAACAGTGCGGGGCTTATAAGCGATTGGGTAACATTGGTAAAGGCATCCGAAGAATAGGTTACCGGGTCACCTGCGAAAAGGTGCGTATTTTTGAGCATCACAGCGACGGTTTCGCCGTCTAAGCCACCATCGCCGGAAGAATTTGCCAGTGTATAAGAAACGGTGACAATCCTGTTGAGCCTCGGTTGGGTGTACCTTAATACGTTGTTGGCCATACTGCTGAATACAGAACCGTTCACGGTGTCAAGCTTGATTTCTATCCCTGCGTAAACATCCGCAAGGTCAAGATTTGATAACAAGTTGATGATGATTGGTGAACCGGTGCCGATGCTCAAATGATAACGAAGCGGCGCTTCGGTATGCTGTGGAATTTCCACAACGCTTATGGCATCCCCGGCAATTGTGCCCGGCAAGCTGATTTTGGAGAAACTTTGCGTTGAACCGGCTGACGAGCCAAGCAAAAATCTGATTGGCATAGTCCCGAAGGCAACGCCCGCCGCAAATTTATCGCTGCCGCCGGCAAGCCCCGTATGAACGGTATAGGCTGAACCTGTCATCAACTCGCCCGTAAACTTAGCCGTAGCGTTGGCATCGGTGATAAGAGATATTTGTTTGTCATAAGTACAGCCTGTTATGGTTGAATCTTCGGACTTGCCCGCTATATTGCCGATGGTCGTTATGCTCGGTGCGGAGGCTCCGCCCGCAAGTGTGCTATCCATGACCATACCGGCGAAGGTGCAGCCGTTAATCACGGAAGTGTTGATGGCTTCGCCAACGATACCGCCGACTACTCCCTTGCCCAATACATAGGCGGTGGAGAATGACTCGTTTATTGTTGCCAAGTCCGCACTACCTGCAATACTGCCTGTGTTTGCTTCTGAATCGGTGGAGGTATTGACAAACTTGCCGGAGGTCATGCAGCCGGTAATGGTTGTGTTCACAGTGACTGCCCCGACAAGCCCGCCTATGTGTGCAGCGTTCGTGTTGATTTCACCAATGGCGTAGCAGTTGGTAATGGTGGCACCCTGCGCCAAGCCTGCCAACAAGCCGGCATAGTTACCGGGAGCTACTGTGATTTTTTTTGCACCTACAAGGCCGAGGTTCGATACAGTAGCGCCGTTGAGGTGACCGAACAATCCTGCACTGTCGGCATCAAGGGTTAGGTCGTAAACAACGTGTTGGGCTCCATCAAGAGTGCCGGAGAATGTTGTTATTACAGGGTTTGGACAGCCATCATCGTAATTAATGTCATTCGTCAGCACATAAGATATTTCCGGATTCGGCCCATAATAGGCAAGTGAGCTAAAGCTGTCGGTGGAGTTGATTTGATATGGCGTATCCGTACGGCCATCACCGCCGTTAAAGTTCAGGTTTTGATCGCCCGTTGTCACAGCAATCGGCATGGTTATCGGATGCGTTTTGCCGTTACTGGCATTAATAGTAATGCTTGCCGTGAGGGTTGTGCTGCCGCTTGTTGCTGTTGTTAAACCCTCAGCATCGATGATGGATAGGTCATTTGTTGACCATGAAACATCTGTCAGCCATGATTCGGTCGTTGTAATCGTACTTACCGGGTTTGCAGTACTGAGGGCCAGTGTATCGATATATTGTGAATACTTCGTTTTTATCGCTGCCGAGCTGAGTATGGAATAACCAATAAGCAACTCGAATTTTTGTGGAATGTAAGCACCGGTGGCATAACCGTTATCCAAAGCAAGTATCGCTGTCAGCTGTGGGTAAGCGGACTCTGTGGACGATTCCGTAAACACATTACTCGCAGTACCCGTCGTGCTAAAGCAAGTCATGTCCATGAGTTCTTGAGTGGTTGTAACATCGTCAAGCAATGCATATGTTGATTTGCCCGCCATAGCCTTGTCCGCAAAGGTGTCCGTCAAGGTACCTGTGTTGGTGCCACAGAATATGTCGGTTTGGGTGTAGCCCGATGACAAGGTTACTCTGCCTGCTGAAAATGCGTTTGTTATTGTACCGGCGTTTGTGCCTACAAAACCGCCGATTATGTCGCCGCCGCTGACATGCGTGCGTGAGTATGCGGGGCCGATAATACCTGTTGAGGTGTTCTCACCTACAAGGCCACCGATAACATTCGCATAGTTCGTGCTGACGATTGAACCCATTGAGAAGCAGTTGCTTATAGTACCGCTGTTGGACCCTGCTATCGCACCGGCTTTAGCATCTGCACCGGCTGTTTGGTTTACAGTTATCAAGCCGTCATCAAAGGCGCAGTTTGTAATCGTACCGCCGGCTAAGTTGCTAGTAACTATACCGCCAACATTTGCTTTGCCTGTTATGGATGCTTTTACAGTTGAATTTTTTAGCGTGGCCTGATTATTGACGACAATACTTGCCACATTGTTGCCGCCTTTGATATCTCCACTCAAAATCATACACCCGTCAATGGTGCCCTGATTGTAGCGGACAAGTGCCGTACCGAGGTCTTCATCCACAGTGCCTGTGCTGTCAATTTGAAGGTTTTCGAAGCTGATATCACTGATTGTCGAAACGCTACTGATACCAAAGATGAATTCGCGGGCAGATTTAAAGTAATCAATTGAATAATCATTGCCGGCGAAGGATATACCTTCAAATATGATGCCGTTATAGCTGGCGTTGGTAAGGTACGGGATGTGGTGGTTGTCGTTGTCCCTATTGCCATCGCCGGCAGAATTTACAACAACATCAAGCCTGTCTTCACCGGAATTGTAGGTGTAGTTTACATCAAGCCTCATATCAATATCGCTAAGCAGTTTGAAATGCACTATGCCCGCTACGTTCACTAAAGAGTCATTCAGCGGTGAGTACCATTGGTTGTAGTAGCCGTCGAAACCGGTCACTTGATACTCGGTATATGTAGGTAATCCAATATGTTGCAAGTCGCTCTTGTGTGAAATGAGGTAGGGCTTTGTTGGTGTGCCGCGCATTTCCGCACAGAGCCGCTCAAAACGTCTTGAACCAAATTCAGTTTTATTTTTAATCTCGGCTATCAGGCTTAATATTTGACTTGCGTTTGCGGTGCGCACCGGGGTAAACTTGTTCAGCGTATTTCCATCAATTACGACATCGGTTTTTATGAACGATACATCGCTATCCTCTGCTGCCGACCATTCAAGCTCGTAGAGCACGCCCAAAACGGTCAAGCTGGCGGGGGTTGTAATAGCCATGGTGATACCATTGCCGGTCCTAGCCGAAATATCACGACTGTCCGGGGCAACGGCAACAACGCTTAAAACTGCAGGATAGCGGATGTAGTCTGAAACCCCGGGTTGAACAAGTGCAAGCAGGCAAGGGTAGGCGCCCGCGTTAAAACTCCACATACCGGTACTTAGTTGCAACAACGTACCCGGAGTATTGCGCTCCACTTGAGAAATACACATTTCGTCGGTCGTCAATCCACCAACAGAGCCGGCAGGAATGTCGCGCACAGTATCAGCAACCCCGCCGATTGCAGTCAGCGTGGAACCGTAACTGTTGTTCCAAATATCAAAATAAAGTTGTGCATAACCGGTTAGCGAGCCGATAACGGTACCAATAACGCCGCCAATGGCGCTTACAAAAATGGTGTTAGGGCTGCTTTGCGGAGCCTTATCCATGTCCCGAAGCACACTGCCCGAGGAATACGTGTCGGAAACGGCAGCTTGGGCAATACCGCTAACACCGCCAAGACCGGCACGGACAATGCCCGTTGTCCCTAAGACATCCCCTATATAATGTGCATAGACGGTGGATGACGAATAGCAACTTGTAAGCTGGCTTTGATTGATGCCTGCGACACCGCCGATACCAAACGACAGTGAGCCGGAAACTGCCATTTTGAGGTCACCGACAGATTCTGCCCGCACGGCACCACTGGCAAAGCATCCGGAAACGTCTGTGCTTAAGCCGGATAATAAGCCTACAAATCCCCCAATGCCGATGCTTTGGGAAATATTGACAAAGGTTATCACATTATTTACCGTCACGTTCCCGGTGGCAAAACTCAATGTGGCGGCACCACCCGTTACAGCACCCGCAAAACCACCGACACCCAAAACATTGACACTGCCGCCGGCGCTAAGTTGTTCTATAACGGCCGTCACCGGTCCCGTGGCAAAACAGTTGTTAATTATTGCAGTAGACATACCGACAAAGCCACCAACGGAGTTGGTACCTTCAACCGGTACTGCGGACCTACTCTGGCTGCCTATCTTTATTGAGATGTTTTCCGCAAAACCGACCAAGCCACCGACCCTTTCGGTGCCTTTCACGAAGCTCTCAAGGGCGCCGGTTTCACCACTCGCGTAAACGCTGCAGTTGTTGACTTCACTGTTCTTGACCGCTCGCCCGGCAAGCGCACCGACATTGTTTTTACCGGTAATTTGGGCATCTTCAAGGCTAAGATTATTAATTTCCACAACTTCGCCCACATTGTCACCTTCGAGTTTTTTGAACAGCCCCATATCGTCTTGACTGGGAAGGTTAATTTTAAGACCTTTTATGGCAAACTCGTTGCCGTTAAACTTGCCCTTAAAGTTTTGTATGGGGGTAAAGTTCCTGCCAGACAGATTGCCGTACAAGTTTACGTTTGCTGTCAGGTGCACACGTGCGTTGGCAGGATATTGTCTGTTGATTACAGTGCCAAACACGCTGAATTTGCCGGTAGCTTCCACAGAGCTTACCGCTCTCAATTGGCGTTCTGTCGCTATATAGTAGTGGTCTGTAAGGTTTTCCAAGGGTAGTTTGACCCTCTTAAAAACGCTTGTGCCATTGACAGTTGCTTCCAATAAAACAACGGGTGTTTTACAGTCATACAACACTTCACCGCGCTCAACATTAAAATTCTGCAGAGGATTTACGCCACCGGAAACTACGGGCCAAGCGTCCGTTCTAAAAATATTGCGGTAAATTGTGGTTGTCGTGTTATTATTATTTTTGAACAGCAAGTCGATACTGCGGTCACCATTGTTGCCATAAAGCAGCGGGTCATAGCCCGTCGGGTAGGCAACGCTATCCGTCAAATCTAACTTGGACGACTTAAAAGTTATTGCCGCACCGGCAACTGTGTTTGTTATTGCCGGCTGGAAGCGCAAACCGTCTTTTAGCGTACGGCTGTTCTTAAGCTCATTGGCGTCAAGGTTCAGCGGTATTGTTGCCATGGCACAAAAAGCATTGGAATAGCTGTCCGCCATCACTAAGCGTGGATAGCTACCGGACACGGCTGTCCAAGTGGGCGTAGCAAGGCCCGCCGGGAGGGTAGCCCCTGTCAGCTGGGCCGTATTCTGTAGTATCGTACCGGTCTCATTCGTTGTAAAGCCAAGCACGGAATTGTCGTAATAGATATTAGTCCTTGTGCCGAGAATGCTACCCGCAAAGGGAGACATCCCCGCTTTAAAGCTAATGTTGGTACCTGCAACCAAAACTCTACTGCCTTGGGCTCTACCGATATTGCCAGTACCCGAACCGATAATAACCGATGCCGCGTCCGCGAACTCACCCACTGCGGTACCTGCTTTTACACTGCCTGTAAAGAAGCAGTCTGTGACATTAACGGCGGTTGTGGCCGAGCTGGGCGCATTGATAAGCCCGATTAAACCACCGGCATTCTTATAATCCGAATATACGCTACCGGTCGCAAAGCTGTTATTAACCGTCAATGCAACAGTCGAAGCGTTATAAAGATGCCCGATAAGACCACCTGCCTTCCCGGCATATATGGGACTATATATACCGCTGCCCAAGGCTATAACATCACAGTTTGTGAAACATTTGTTTATGGATGTATAACTTTGACCAACTAACCCTCCGACAGCTTGTTTGCCGGCTACCTGGGCATAAGCCACGGAACAGTTTTCAATTATTACGCCCGAGGAAGAGCACCGCCCCACAAGCCCACCGACATATTGCGCGCCGAGCATACCGCCCAGGGTGTCAACCGTGTTCTCTCTCAGTTCAATATGAATATTCTTAAGCTCTGCAACGCCGTCAACATGACCGAAGAAACCGATATAGTCTATATCCTTATTATTGCTGTATAGACCGGTAATTCTTTTCTCTTGCCCGTTGTAGCTGCCGGTGAAGGGCTTCGCTGCTGTACCGATAGGCATAAATCCAACATAACCCGGATTGTAAAGAACACCCGCCGCTTGTGTTTCGCCCAGGGGTTCATTAAAGTCCTCCGGAACAATTGCTATATCGCTGATTTGCACATAATTCACATTAGGTAAGTAATACATCAGCGTCAACTGTTCGGCATTTTCAATTTTGAAGGGGTTCCCGATGGTGCCGATACCATCAATTGCAAAAGTCAACATCGGCACGGAAACTTGGAGCCCGTAACCAAGCGCCACTTCCAAAAATCCGGATCTTTTAATGCTTGGCGTAATATCCATATTCAGCAAACGACTTTGGCCCGAACCCGAATAAGCCCAGCTAAAAGCAGCTTGAGTTGTAATGGAAACGTTTTGAATCCCAAATTCAAAACCTTTTATTATAACAGAGTCTTCAATAGTGAGTTCGACTTGTTTCCCGGTGTCTTCTTTCCATACTTTAACATGTGCATTTAGTTGTGTAGTGACCGGAGTTGTTTCATTATAAATGGTTATGGCCACCGGACTAAACTCGCTACCGGGTATATTTATGTCTCGCACAGTAAAAGTCGGCTCCGTGGTAGTGGCTGTTTCACATTCCATTAAATCCGTAAACACTAAGTTTATGCCCGGGTCACTCATCATAGTCGCATCGCCGAACACAGGTTTTTCCTGCGGATAGGTGCTGATAAAATTATCCTTAAAGGCGTTTGGGCTACCGCTTTGAGTCCAAGCGGTTAATGTCGGCCCGCAAATACCAACCAGCTTGCCGACTTTTGTAACAGCAACCGGCGCCTTAAGAGCCGCACTGGCGATACAGTTTATAATAAGTTCGTCGTTTTGCCCAAGAGGGGCTCCACCTGTTGATTTTATAGCACCGATTATGCCGCCGACGCCGGTGAATGTAGGTGAAACACTTGTTACCTCAACATTGCCCCCGCCGACACAGCCCGCAACCAGCATCTTAGATAAATCAAAATCTGCGACTTTGATGGCACCTATAATTCCACCGGCCTCATTTGCGCCCGTCACGTTGGCATAACTTTTGGAGTTTTTAATGGTTACTTGCATGTTAAGATCGGAGGTTAATATTTTACTCAATGCGCCCAATATTCCGCCCGCTGCACCAATCGGAGAGCTGACTACCGTCAACTCCGGAACCTGACAGTTTTCCACGGTGAGCTGAATATTTTTGCTCATGATGGCTAAAATACCCGCCGCAGCCGAAGCGCCACCATATGTCGCTCTTATCGCCGATGTTCCGCTAACATTTTCGACAGTGCAATTCTTTATACTCACGGGCCATCCCGGGCCGCCGCTAACAATACTTGAGCGCGCGGCAATACCCCCGGCATATAAGCCGGCTGTTACGGTAACATAGTCCGCAGTACAATTTTCGATTTTTTGAAAGCTGGCTACGATGCCGCCGGCGAAAGTATGGTTTAAATTTGCCGTCGACACAATGGCGGATGTGACAGAACAGCCTATAATGCTCGGATTAACCGGGGCTTGTAGGGTGGTTTTACTCACGGCAACCAGACCGCCGACTTGTGTGGGCGTGTTCGTGTCGCCCAAAGCAGATGTTGACGAAACGTTGGCGTTCAAAACATGAACATTGGTAATTACCGTTGCATCAGCGTTGCTCGAAACTTCACCCGCCAGCGTACCGACATAGTTTTGCCCAATAATATCGGCGTTTTCAAGGGTCAGGTTGGACACGCTTGCACCCGGATCTAATTTGGCAAAAAAGCCTACAAAGTTCTGATTTTGACGACTAATTTTAAAGCCGGAAATCTTGTGGTCATTACCATTATAACTACCGGAAAAGTATTCAGTTCCGGAGCCTTTCAGGGGTTCCCAAAGCTTACCTTCATTAAAGTAGGTGCCGCCGGATGTGAAATCACTCGGGGCAAAGGTAATATCTTGTCCCTGCACAAAATAGCCACTTGGGAAAAGCCTTATTAAGTCAAAATGGCTGGTTTTCCTTATTATAAAAGGGTCACCCGATATACCGCTACCATCAAGGTCGTCAAAAGCTATCACTTTTAACGCCAGGCGCAGACCGTTTTCGTACTGAAATACCAGTTCGCCGACACCCTCTTGGCCGGTATTCTTTGTTAAAATATTATTGTTAAGGTCGTAGCTTACCAGACCCGGTATAGTGGACGTAACCCCGGTGAGTTCAAAGTTAAGACTTTCCACATCGGTGAAGTTCGTAAAATCATTGGTTCCTGACCCGTAGCCATAGTTGCCCGGGAAAACGGGTAACAGAACGTTGGTTGGGGTCAGGGGGATTGGACTGTCGCCTAAAATGACATTCAGTGTTACCTGATTAAAAGCATTTTCATAGCGCAGCCCCATATAGGTGGGATCAATCCACGTATCGTAGAACCCTTTGTTCAGGTCGGCCATCTTGACCATTAAGTCAAAATCAGGCGAGTTGTTTATAAGGCTATTGCCAATTATAAGCCTACCGGGCGTGTATTGGTAGCTGGAGTATTTGATGTTTTCAAATGGTGTTATAGCATAGGGGAAACCGTCAGGCATCAAAGATTTATTGCAAAAACCCAAAAGAAGGCCAACCGAAGCACCGGCTTTTACCGCAATAGCAGCTGACACAACGAAGTTGGCAACAAAATAAGAAGTAAGGTTGGTCAGGGCCAAGCTCGTGTCCGTGCCATCAATTAAGCCGATGATTCCACCAACTATTTTGTTGCCTTGGACGGAACCGCCTGCCACACCGGGGCCAACACCGACAACCAGAGCGTTGGTCATAATGCCAACAATTCCGCCGGCTACACTTGTCACTGTCCCCGTGGCCGATACTGCGGCGTAACTTTCAACACGATTAAGGGTCAGTAGCTTTGTCGTCAAAACAACCGGGGTCATAGCCATTGAACCAATGATACCACCGGCTATGCAAACAGCGGTTACCGTTGTGCCGTCAACCTTGGCATTGGTAATTTTTGTGACATGGTCCCCCACGCCGAATACGCGACCAAGTATGCCACCGGCGGAGAAGGAGTCAGAGGTTGTTTTTGATGTTACCGAACCACCGGATACAAGTACAGCGTTGATGGTTACAGGTAACAGATAGTTATACCCAACAATCCCGCCGGCATTGCTGCCTTCCACAACGGTATTGCTTACTATGACCTCCCAGCCTCCCCAAGTACCGTATCCTTCGTTGCCGATGTAGCCGCCGCTGTTTGCGGTGATGTTGCCAAAGCGCCCGGCGACACCGCCGGCCCCAAAGCCGTTATCGTTCAACTTGACGCTCACGTTGGTTATCTTTATAAGTAGATACTCATAATCAGGATTCAAAAAGCCTTCCATTATGGAGTCAATCGCTTCGCCGACAATACCGCCCGCGTAGTGAGCTACATTTGAAAGAGAAGCGTTTTCGATTTCGATACCGGTAAACAAGGTGTTGTTCGCTATGCCTACAAGGATACCGCCGTGGGTGGTGTTGATATTGCCTACCACTACAGCGTCAAAAATCTTCAGGTTTTGGAAAGTTGCGGTAAGCTCAGTAGCTACCCCATCAAGTTCGACCGTTTGTTTGCCGGCGTGTTTGAACAAACCCACGTAAGCGTCGCTTCCGTTTGAAATCCGAAGACCTCTTATGCTATGACCGTTGCCGTCAAGGGTGCCGACAAACGCAAGGTCATTCGGGCCACCGGTTATTGGAGAAAAATCACCAACAAGATAAATATCGTTTTCCAAACGATAATAACCGCCGAAATAATCGATTGGGTTGGGCGCTGTTTCATCCTGCAAAATATTCGAGCGCATTGCGTTAAGGTGAGCTTGCGTTTTAATTTTGAAGGGATCCGCTTGGGTCCCGCTACCAATCCAATTAAACGAAATGTTATCGCAAAAAACCGGTATGCGTGCGAGGAAGCTTAACTTTTCGGCAGTGCCGGAGGGATAAATATCTACACCGCTGTTTTCATACTCAGCAACAACCCCGGTCGTGCTTGAGCTTGAGTTGATCGCTTCAATATCGATAACTGTAGCGGTATAACCCGTTACCAACAGCTCGTCCGTGGTTTCGCTTACCCAGCCGGAGGCCGCAACGTAACTGAACCCGGCTGTTTTACCTTTTGGCAGGTTAGAAGCTGTGACGGTCGCTGTGCGGTTTGTATCCGTAAGAATGACAGTTGATGCGGAACCATGCTGGAAGAATGTCGGATTAGCAACGTCCGGACGATTGACATCGCCAAAAGACAAATATGCATTTGGCAGGGTAAAACTGTAGGCCGCGAGGTCTTGGGGGTAGGAGGAAAGCACCACAAAATTTATCGCCTGATGAATTGTTGTGTTGTTTACGGCCCTGATTGTCGGAGGAGTTAACTGGAACAAGCCGACAATTTTCGCACTGCTCAACGCAGGGCCATTAATGATCGCCGTCACATAAGAACCGGTAATAAAGGGTGTGTTGCCTGCCGTGGTTATATTAAAGGGACTTGTATTGAAATGGTACCCTACCAAGCCGCCTGCCCCGGCAACAGCGGAAACGGTGCCCCCCGCAACACAGTTGATGATTTTTATTCCGTTTATAGAGGAAGTCTCAATCCCGATGATAGCACCGGCATAGCTTGTCGCTAACGGGGATGAAACCGCCGCAAAACTTTGGCAGTCGCTTATGACCAACTTTTGTGAAAGACCCGGCAGGGAACCGGTACCCAAAATACCACCGACAGCTTTACCGTTAGTAACCGTAACATCACTGTATACGTAGCACCGGGTGATCGCTAAAGTACCACCTACATTATAATCGCCAAAAATACCACCCGCTGCTGCATTGTTTTCATTGATAGGGGCAGTTATGCTTGTTGCACCGTCCACTTTGCAGTTTTTGAGTGTTACACTAAGGTTGCCCGTGGATGTGTCGGCTCTGCCAACAATGCCGCCCACATACATGCCTTTAATCGTGCAGTCCATTACTATACATTCTTCGGTTATCCCGGTTGTCGCCGGGTCATCCCCAACGGTGCCGCTAAACCAGCCGGCTATGCCGCCTGTTGCGCCTGTATATAACGATGTTCCGATATTTATGATACCCATGCCTGTAACGGTGCAGGCAGTAATTTTGGAGTTGAGCGCATTTGCAAAGGAGTACCCCACCACACCGCCGATAAAACCGTTGCCGCTGATTTGCGGGGTGCTGCCCAGGGAAGCGCCGATGGAAACGTTACTGATGGTCACATTGCCCGCCTGGGAGCCAACGACACCGCCAAGTCGCTGGGTGCCGGTCAAGTTAAGGTCGGTTAAGGTAACCGCATTGATAGCGACTGTCGTGCTTTCAATATTCCCCACAAGACCGCCTGCATAGCCGGCCCCGGGCACGCTGATGGACAGGTTGTCTATTGTTATATTATTGATTGTTGCCGGGTTGACTTCGCCCGCCACATAACTGCCGACAATACCACCGGTGTATGACTGACCTCCACCCGGGCTGTAAGTACTGGTGATGGTACTGTTTCGAATGGTGATATTCTCAATACTACCCGCATTGGCGACAGCAGCTATACAGGCAATGTATTTGCCATCTGTCGAAATCTCGGCATTGTCAAGCGTTAAGTTGCTGATTGTCGCCCCGCTCGTGTAGGCAAATATAGCCACCTGGTCTGTACCGCTGACAAGCAAATTGTTTATTGCAAAGCCGTTGCCCTCAAAAACGCCTTTAAATGCTCTGTTGTTCGCAGGAAAGTTAACGTCGTAATTACCCATAGGTGTGTACTCGTACTGATGGGCGTTTACAGCGTCATACATGTCAATGTCATTCATCAACTTGATTTTAAAGTTTACACCGTCAGCGAGGTAGTCAATCTGCCGAGTGCTTAAAAACTGTAAATCGCTTGGCTTTTTAACTTGGTAGTAACCGTTGGCGTCCTTACTGATACCATCGTTGATTTGTACGCGCGAGCGCATACCGGTCGAATTATGCACGACGGTCAAAATCGTATCGATAGGCAAAGTCGCTAATGCATCTTTAGAAATTTTGATGGAAAGCTTGCCGCCTTGTATGGCGAGCGTGCCCACTACAATAACACCGCTGTCCCTTACCGTAACGGTAAAACCAGCCGGTTGCGCAGAGGCCATACGCGTGATGCCGGAAGGCAGTATGATATTAAGGTAACTATCATCGTCCGAAACAAAACCAACGCTTTCGTCAAATGACCATTTGTAAACCGTGTCCGGATTCGGCCCGACGGTGTTGATGTTGTCAGCCGGTAATACGGTCGCTTGGTTTGCCGTGTTGGTATCTTTAATGCTCCAATATAAGTTTTCAAGCCTATGTGTAATGAGTTTACTACCCACGGCAATAAATCCACCGCGTTGAACAAGACCGGAGGCAAAACAGTCTTTTACCGTGCCGGTGCTTGTTGTAATTTTCCCAATCAGGCTGGCAATCGTTGTGATTGGAGCCACACTGTAGACATCTGCATTTGAGCCACAATTTTCAACCGTGACCTTATTGCCTTCAATGTGGCCGATGAGACCACCGATATTACCGTTACCGGAAATTTGAATGTCTACCTTAAGGTCCGTAAAACAGCCGTACACATAACTGTTACCGTATAAAGTATCTAACAGCCCACCCCTGCTATTTTCGCCGGCAAGGTTAATGGTGAGTGCCACTGCGGCGCTGCTCCCTGTGAGTGTGGTGTTTTTGACCGTACCGCCGATAAGTGTGCCGAGCATACCGGATTTTGTGTTGGCGCTTAAAACGAGGTTGAGGTTAAACACATAGCCGCTTGCAAGATTTGCGGCAGTGTCGTTCCCACCGCCAATGGGCACGGTGGTGTCCCGCGAACCATAAATTTTTGAAAAGACAGGGATATGCGATGTTATTGTTTTGCCGTTGCCGTCAAGCGTACCGGAAAACACCGATGTTCGCCACTCATTGGGCGATACGGTCGGCATGGTAATATCCGCTGCCAGTTTATAATTGGTATAAGGGATATTCCTAATAAATAGTATCTCCATCGCGTTATTGATGACGACAGGGTTGCCGGGTGAAATGATGGGGGACCCGGTTGGGGCCACAGCCGTTGTTATGACTGCGATAGACATTTGCTGTTGGACTGTAGGTTGAACAGTAGCACCCACACCGACAGGCAAAGCAACATTTAGTGTGTAGTTAAGGTAGCCGAAAGTGCCGGCAAACGGTCCGCCCGTTACAGTGAGCGACGACGTGCTTTCGCTAATAGAAAGGTTTGCACTCGATTCCGAAAAAGCAGAGGCTGTACCGATTCCATCAATACCCACACCGGCATTGCCCCAGGAATGTGCAAATGATGAAGCTTTGCTAAGGGTTGCGGATGCGTTCGTCGCAAGGTTGAGCACCTTGATATTACGGTAAACATCGTTTGAGTCCGAGCTGTCAAGCGCGCTCTGCGTCGGCCAGCCACTTATTATACTTGACCAATGGTTCGGTGAAACGGTGCTGAACATACTTGTTTGTGCGCCATTGCCGATTAAAGCCCCGGCGCGCAGAAGGTTTGGTGACAAGGAAACCAGCGCATAACAGTTTGAAAGTAATGCACCATACTCCGCATCACCAATAATACCACCGGCAAAATAACCGGCGGAGGTAATAAAGGAAGGATCTGACTGTTTACCGGAAGCATAGCAAGCGCTGATAAGCCCCGTGGTTGTGCCATTGCCGGAGTTAATGCCTGTAATACCGCCATAAACAGCATCCTGCGTATTCGAGAAAAACATACCGATGTTTTCCGCACTGCTGTTATTGATGTTACCCTTGTTTTCGCCGGTGATTCCACCGAAGATGAACCGATACCCCAACATATTGTATGACGAGGCGGTGACGGTTTGCGTATTTTTAACCTTGCCCAGCACATAGCAGTTTGCAACCGTGCCTTCATTAACGCCCGCTACGCCACCGACTTTATTGCCGTTCGTAAAGCTATTGAAAGCATTTGCACCCGCCAAATCTAGGGTGGAGTCTGATACAGTGGCACCCGCGCGGTTCCTGCCGGTAATGCCGCCGATTTGTGAGGATGTGCCTGTATTGCCGACAACGGTTATTTTGACACCTTTTATGCCGCAATCGGCAAGATTTGAACCCTTGATGCCGGTTATTGTGCCGCTGTTTTGCCCTGCAACACCGCCTACATATGTACGTCTGTTGACGTGGACACTAATATCTGAAAATTTGCAAGCTTCAATCGTTCCTTGATTATCGCCGACAAAAACTGCAGAACCAACACGAACGATGTGCCCGGGGTTCCCACCTTGGCTACCTAATGTATATGTTTCCCCCGCAGAGGCGGGACCTTGCGTACTGCTCATATCGAGTGTTGTAACACTCGTGCTCCCGGCGAAGGAACAGTTGCGTATAAGGCCCATGTTCTGCACCGCAACAACCGCGCTGACTTGAGCATTTTGATACGGAACCGTAAGTGAACAGTTTTCAAAGTTAATACCGTACACGTCAGAATTTGCGCTCAAATAACCGAAGAGAGCGCAAGTGTCTTTTGAGGTGTTTGTTATGTTCAGATTTCTAATTTTAAAATTATTGCCATCTAAGTTAATAAAAATCTTCGTCGGGTCGCTCACGGCAAGTGCCGGGTCCAAGCAAATGAGTGAAGCGCTAAAGCCGGCGACAGCGTTATAGTTTGCAATGGTCACAGAAGCCAAGTTAATATCCGCTGTAAGGCGAAAGTACTTGTCGGCATTCATGGTGTTGTTTATCAGTGTCTGTATTTCCAAAAAGTGAGAAGCGTCCGATACATTATATGGATTGCTTGCTTTACCCATGTTTGTCGTAGTGCCATCAACACCAAGCCATGTTTCTGCCTGCGGCGCGGGACCGGGTTTAAAGCCTTCTGCATTCACTTGCGGTCCGGACAGTTCCAGTTTACCGCCTTCCGTGACAAGCGTCGGGTCGGAATTGGCAGCAGGTTTCGTGGTTGTTGGCGGGGTAGTTGTTGTTTCAGGCGCGCTTGTTGTTTCAGGTGCGTTCGTTGTCGGAGGCTGGGTTGTTCCCGGCTCGCGGGTAGTTGATTCCGACTCAGGAAGAGTTGTTTGTGGCTCGCTTGTTTGCTCGCCCGGCATTACGCCGCCTTGGGTTACCAGGGTCGGCGCGGTGGTTACTTCCTCGGCTTTAGCGAGCATGCTTAACAGACCCGTTGATGACAGCAACAAAGACGCTGTCAACAACATAGCCAATAATCTGAATGTTATTTGCCTTTTCAAATGCTCTACCTCCGAAGGTTTTATATCTATAACAGGTCGGGAAAATCAAGTAAAAGAAGAGGATTTGTTCCAAGACCTCGTTAGATGAATTATTTGCTTTTAATAAAATACTTTGATGTTTGGTAATATTGGTTGTATAAACGTCTTATAAGTTAAGACAGCCTTTGACCGGAGTGTAAAACGCTTAGTAATTAAGGTTTCCGCTTTACTTAACGGCTCTAATTAGCTTGAACTCCCCGGATGATTACTCATCTTTTGTGCTTTTATTATCCACGGATTCGGCGGGGGCTTGTTGTGCGTCTTGCTTTGCTGCTTTTGCCGCTTTTGCCGCTTCCGCTTTTTGTTTGGCGAGGAGTTCTTGCTTTTCTTTGGCAAGGCGCTGTTTAAACTTTTGCTCGGCCGCTTTTTGTTTGATTGCAAGTTCAGCCTTTTCGCGGGCAAAGCGTTCTTTTTCTTTTTGCTTGGCAGCGGCTTCCCTTGCCTTGGCCTGGAGTGCTACCTTTTCGCGCATTTGGCGCTCTTTTTCTTTTTGCTTGGCTTTATCCGCTTTTTGCTTGGCAGCCATCTGGGCTTTTTTCGCGGCGAGGCGTTCTTTTTCTTTCAAGTTTGCTGCTTTTTGTCTGTCAAGCTCTTCTACTTTACGAGCTGCTTCGCGTTCCATTTCTTCTATTCTTTCGGCTTGCGCTTTTTCCATTGCCTCAGTTTCGGCTTTTTCTTGCGCTAGTTGTTTTTCGACCTTAATTAACTCCGCTTCTTCTTGCGCTTTTGCCTCTTGTTCTGCGAACTCCATTGCCCGGCGTTCTCTTTCCCTGAGTGCTTGGTCCTCTGCTTGTGCTTTGGCAGCCATGGCAACTAGCTCCGCTTCGTGGCGTTCTTTTTCTTTTTGTGCGGCAACTTTTGCTTTTTCGATTTTCGCTTGCTTTGCCTTTTCAGCCGCTATGCGTTCTTTCTCTTTTTGCTTTGCTGCTTTCTCTCGGGCTAGCGTTGCTGCCTTTTCACGGGCTAGGCGCTCCCTTTCTTTTTGCCGCTCAGCTGCTCTTCTTGCTTTTTCTCTCTCAGCCTGTTTTGCCTTTTCGGCCGCTATGCGTTGTTTTTCCTTTTGCTTTTCGGCTGCTTTTTTTGCTTTTTCTATTTCGGCTTGCTTTGCCTTTTCAGCCGCTATGCGTTCTTTTTCTTTTTGCTTTGCAGCTTTTTCAAGGGCTATCGCTTGTGCTTTTTCATGCGCTATGCGCTTTTTTTCCTTTTGCTTTTCGGCTGCTTTTTTTGCTTTTTCTATTTCAGCTTGTTTTGCCTTTTCGGCTGCTATGCGTTCTTTTTCTTTTTGTTTTGCAGCTTTTTCGCGGGCTAAGGCTTGTGCCTTTTCACGGGCGATGCGCTCTTTTTCCTTTTGGCGCTCGGCCGCTGCTTTTTCGCGGGCCTCTTTCTTTGCCTTTTCTTTTGCTATGCGCTCTAATTCACGCTGTTTTTCTAAAGCGGCTTTTTCTTTCGCTATTCTGTCGGCCTCTATCTTGGCCAGGCGTTCTTTTTCTTTTTCAATTCTCGCTTTTTCTTTTGCCTTTGCCAATTTTTCCGCTTCGATCGCTTTTTGTTTGGCTAGGCGGGCACGCTCGCGTTCTTTTTCGCGCTTTGCCTTGGCAAGAGCTGCCTCTTTTTCCTTCTTGGCTTTAAGCCTTGCTCTTTCCCGTTCCTTACGGGCTTTTTCGAGTGCTTTTGCTTTTGCGATCCTGGCAAGTTCACGCTGCTTTTTGCGTTCCAAAATTTCCTTTTGGCGTTGCAATTCCAGCCTTATCTTTTCCTCAATTGCAGCCTTACGAGCATTTTCACTCGCCAACGCCGCATCGATGGCTTTCTTGATTCTCTCCACGCCTTCAATTTTCTTCTTGCTTGCGCGTTTGAGTTCTTCCACGAATATGCGACGGATTTCGACTTCTTCCATGTCATAATCCATAACAAGCTCTTCCGCCATACGTTTGAGCATTTTGGGTTTGAGCTTGCGTTTTTTAAGTCGAGCCGTAGTATCCTCTGCCGCAACGGTGTTGTTTTTTAGGAGCATATAGTTGATACCGATAAGGCGGTAAAGGTCATTGCGATATTCTTCGCTGACCATTTCGTTGGATTCTTTGGCTATAATCTCGTACCCCACATCGGAGTAAGAAGATATAAAGTTCCAAAGATTCAAACAGGCCTTAAAATTCGGGTCTTTCGAAATAACGTTGGTGCGCATAATAGGCGGGCGAACAGGTGTGCAGTTTTGCAGCTCATTCATAAAAGTAGAGCTGACAAACTCATTCACAATTTTCTTGATGCGCGCAATTCGCTGAAAAGCATCAAAGTCTTTGTCATCCGTGTCAAGCGATTCGCTACTGGACTGGGCGGTTATTTCAAGCTTATAATTGATTGTATCCCGGCCTTTTTTAACCTCGCTCTCCATCTTCAAGGATGCCAAATTTTCGTCATCCTTGATTTTAAAGAGGATGTTATAGCGGGTATCAATAAAACGTACCAACAGCTTTAACAGGGTAAATATAAAGCGGTTTTCATAAATTTCGAAGCTTTCCTCACGGAAAACATTGAGGATGGAGCTTGGTGTGACCCGGTCACCATCCACGCGAGCTATCATATTGGTGTGCTGGGCCAGATGTCGCACGGATTCCGCCGTTATTTTTTTGGCGCGTTCAATAGGTACAATCTCTTCTTCCTGAACAATGAACTTGCGTGGGTTCCTGATAATATTATCAAGCGGAATAATGCATTCTTCAATGGCGTCCACCCAGACAAGGTCAATCTTCTTTTCCAAATACCGATTAAACAGCGACAGATTGTTTTTGCCCTGCTCAACAGACTCCAACATATTCTCATAGAATGCGTTGGTGTTCATTAGTGACAATAAATTCTGTTTATATTCTGTGTACAGGTCAGAGTATTGGTTCCCCATCTGTATAGTCCCCTTTTAGTTATGATCAGATAAGCTTTTGGAGCCTTTCGAGATAGTCCTTGGATTCCTTCATATTTGACTTGCCGAAATGCTTATTGAGGTAGGTTATCAGTCCGCCAATTTCGTCCCGGATGAAGGAAAGGTTGAGGGACTCAAACTTACGAAGTATTTTGTGGCAGAGGATAAAGTCCAGCCCATCAATTTCCGTCCCGCCACAGCCGACATAAGCGGGTATAAAATCAATCAATTGCTTAACAATACGATTACCGAACGCTAAGCGGAAATGCTCTATAACATAATCGTCAAGCTCGTTTAGCTTATTCAGGTTTTCTTCGGAAACCTTGTGTTTGATTTTGCATTCTTCAAACATGGATTCAAGGTGCTTGTAACTAAGGCTCAAATGGTCCGTCCATGGTGCATCGAAGTACTTGCCTTTCGTGTTGATGTCTATAGGAATAGCACGGTCATACACCTTGTCTGTAACGGCAAAGGTAGAGTCATCTATATTGATGGTGCCGATATACCACATATTTTCCGGCAGCCTGAGCTTGCCGTCAAATAAGTTTTTGGGGTCCGTATCCCATACGGAAGGTACAAGGCTTACCACCCACTCATCACGGCTGGGCATTTCCAATATGGAAAGCAGTTCCGCAAAGTAGTACTCAACACGGGCGATGTTCATTTCGTCCATGATTGTTACAAAAACATCGTCCTTGTAGGTGGCTTCATACATCTTTTTAAGGAGCTCCGTCTCGTTAAAGCGCTTTGTAAACTCATTAAAATAGCCGAACAGTTCTGTACGGTCACGCCAAGACGGCTGGACGGAGCAGATAGTTGCATCGTTTTGTAAAAACTTGCCGAAGGCATACGGGAGTGACGTTTTACCGGTACCGGAGATACCCTGCAAGAGTATCAACCTTGTTGTGGAAAAAGCCGATATAAACAGGCGGATAACTTTTGGTTCATAATACAGCCCCATACGTGAGCAGGCGTAGTTGCGGAACATATCACATATTTCGGGCAGGGTGATGTCGTTGTTATACTCCGGTGGGACATAGTCCTCAATCTCCAAATCCACTTGCGTGAGCTTGTAGAAACGGCTGTAGTCTTCGTCGAGTTTGTCCGCATCGGTTTCATCGCCATCTTCTTTGTCCTTATTTTCCTCATCTACAAAAGGACTTTCCCCAGGCTTTAGACCAAGTTGGGAAACCTTCATGGCGAGAATCTTCTCTTTTTCCGTACTGAGCTTAATGACATCACGGTTAAGGGTGGCAACCTCGTTGAGAAGTTCCTCCTGGTCGACAATGGTCTTTCTGAACCGGACATATTTTCTCAGCAAGAGTACGAAGAGCCACACAAGGGCACCGAGTACCGCAAGGATGATCAGTATCGACAAGATTGCCAATACCCAGCCCCCTGCGCCGAATTCGCCCGACCAATTTTTGAAGATTGTGATGTATTTAGGGATGTTGAAGATATTGGCTATACCCAAGCCGATACCTTTGATCATACCCCAAACGCCTTTCACAAAAAATTGAGCGAAAAAATCTTCTAAGAACTTGATAAGCGCTCCCATATTCCTGCCACCTTTTCGATGAATTTTGTACTGTATATTTCAGCTTTCCCTTGTATGCGTTGCATTCTTATTAGATAGAATAGGGAAAGAAGTTGCGCGTTGGTTAATTGTTCGTGTCTTCGCCGGTGTTCTCGTTCGTGTTTTCGTCATCTTCGTGGGGTTCGTGCGAACAGTGTTCGTCCCTACAATCGGATGATTCTTGCTCTTTGACCTCGTCGGCTTCCCTAGCGGCTTCTTTAACCGGAACGGAGGAATCGGCTTCTGCAACGGGGGCTTCTTCGACATTTTCCGGAACGACACGGGGGTCGTTCCCTACGGTTGCGGGTTCTGCGGGTTCTGCGGGTTCCGTGGGTTCTTCTGTTTGCTCCGGAACGACACAGGGGTCGTTCCCTACGGTTGCATCTTCCGCCGCTTTCTGTGCTGCTATATATTCTTCTACGGCTTTTTGCTTTTCACGCTCGATTTCGGCAGCTAAAAGTGCTGCGGCCGCTTGAGCCTCTTTTGCGGCTTCTTCTTGTGCTTGTTGTTCTGCTTTATATTCTTCGATAGCCTTTTGTTTTTCACGTTCTATATCGTCAGCGGTAAGCACCGGGGGCGTTTCTACGGTTTCTACGGCTTTTGCTGCTTGTGTTGCTTCTTCTTGCTGGGCCTCTTGCTGGGCTTTATATTCTTCGATGGCCTTTTGCTTTTCCGCTTCTAAATTTAAGGTTACGGCTTCAATCTCTTTATCTTTCTTGTTTTCGGCAAGAAGCATGATAAATTTATAGATTTGCCAAATAAAGAGAAGTGCCAAGGGCAGGATAATACAAATGAATATGCCCATTTGAGTCTTCAGGAATTCCATAACAGCGCCCAAATATGGCACTTTTTTACCGGTCCATACCCCGACAATATTTGAAAAGGAAGCGGGCTCAACATCTTCTACCGGTACATTGTCACCCTTTGTAACATAATAGTTGTATTCATTATGAGGTTCAATAGCTACTATTCTATGTGTATCAAAATATTTCTGTCCATCTATAAAAGCATAGTATGTGACAACATCGTCTACCTTAAGGTTATTGTAATCGTCACGCTGCTCGATAATAATCATATCGCCTTTTTTGATATGAGAGGGTGCTGCATCCATTGAGTCTGATAAAACTGCCAGAGGGCTATATCCCTTAAGGTTGGGGAGACCTTCGCCTTTTTGCGATGTGAGAACCAAGGCCATGATAGCCAAAGACATTACTAGTAAAAACACTATTAGAACATTACCCAATACGCTCATAATTTTTCTCAATGGCTGATTCCTCCCAGACTAGTAATGGCTTTGATGCTTTTTGTTTAAGCAATTAGATAATCAAATCACAACAGGAGTCGTTTATGTGCTTTTAGAGAAAAGAACATAAACGGCGCCTGTGGTTTTATAGTACAGGCATTGCGCTGTTTTTGCGGGCATCCCTGCAGGCAGAAACTGCCTGCAGGTGTGCAAATTGCAATTATGGCCGGACATCATGTCCGGTGTGAATCAAGTTAGCTAACCGGATTCGGGCGTTTTGTTGCGCCCCGTTTGAAGAGAAAGTGAGGAGATAAGTTCCCGGTCTGCTTCCGGGTAGCTTTCCCGGAAGCAGACCCAATTAGTTGCTAGATTTTGCTAATGGTAAGCGTCATGTTGGATGAGGACGGCGGTACGATACCGCGGCAAGATTGGTCTTGACCCTCTGCCCAGACATAAACCGTAATCGGATAAACTTGCTCGACAACCATGCTGTTAAGCGCGATATTACCGGTAGCCTGTGTTGCTACCTGTGCAGTACCTAGATCGCCGGCTGTTACTTCTGACGGGTCCATAATGTCATTGGTGTTCGAATCAACTGCTTCGAGTGCCGCATTATCGATTGGATTGTATGAACGACCGGCATTTGCGTTGAGAAGAAGAGAGTTTGTTCCTTGGACAACGCCACCGTAGCAGAAAGCAACCGATGAGCCAAATGTCGGGGTAATATTGACATTGGTCGTTGCTGTTGCTTTGATATATACAGTGTACTTAACGAAACCCGCGGTCGTTAGACCTGACGCTTTAAAGGTTGCGTCTGTGATGGAACCGCCGATGAACTGTTGTTCGTCGAGAGTTGCTGATACGGGAACGAGTGCATTCGGTAACGAGTTTGACGCAACTGCTGTCAAGTCGCTCAGTAAGAGCTGCGTTTTCCAAGTATCACCAACGCCAGTGGCAGAGATAAGGATTGAGCCGTCCGAGTTAGAGACAGAAGCTTGGATTTGGTCCACGCCAACTGCATTGCCTGACGAGAACCAAGCAAATGTTGCCGACGATAAAGCTATCGCGGAAACAACAAGCATGGAAACTGCCGACAGAATTGCGCCTTTTTTAGTGTGTTTCATTTTTTCCTCCTAATTAAAATATTTTTTTCTTTTTTTGAATGCTTCGCAGCATTCGCCTTTTTTGATTTATCCGTAAAATGTCTAAATACCGTAGAAGTTGTAAATCTTGCTGTTTGGTGTAATCCCTCACCTTAAGTCCGTCTCTCCTCCTCAACGGACTAACCGGTTTGGGTTCCATCCTCCAGAACTTTGAAGTTCATTGACAGCTTGACTTCCCCCCCCATGATATTATCAACACATTCAGGATCCCATCCTTCGAGCCAGATTAAGATCGTATATCTATCTTTTTCGCCTACCTTAAAACCGGTACGCGTTGTTTGTGTCACTTTGTCCGCCGAGACAAAGAACTCATCAATGCCGAAAGTTGCATACGGAGCGCTGGGGTTTTTGGGTGTTTTGCCGTAAACTGTAGGAACGCCATTGCGGAATACCATCACGCGAATTGCCTCATCCGCCCCTTTTGCCGCAGAGTTTATATCAATACTGTAAGAGTAAGTGGTGCTTTCGTCTTTTTCACTACCGGTGTTCATAATCCAAAAGGTATATGCTATGTAGTCTTTACCATTGTGGTCGCCATCAATTGCATCGATTTCCGCAAAGTTTTTGTATGTCATGTCGTCGGGATTGTAATATTCCTTATTACCGGGATCATTAAGAATCCACTCTTGCGTAATATTCCACATATTTTCCAACGCGGTGCCTTGCAGGATAATTGTCGGATTTTTGAAATCCGCGGTTGAAGAAATTGATATGCCATGCTTATTAAACGCGTCCGGGTCCAAATTGATGGTAAACCGGCCGGCTTTGTTCAAAACGCTGGCGCAGGAGAACACACTGGTCATCAGTACAAGTAAGAGTACGACTATAGTCAACAGTATGCGTGTCATTTGCCTACGCCTGTTAACCTGCCTTGCGGTGGTTCTTATTGCCCGTGCTTTTTGTCCGCTCAAGCTTTGTTCCTCCTTCCGTTAGCTGATTTTCTTTTCCGCCATCAAGTCACCGAAGAGTTTGCCCTTCATTTGGTCAATGCCCATGATTTTGAGAAGATCAGCCTTTTC
>CAZMSM010000014.1:0-42311 GCA_964568955.1 uncultured Eubacteriales bacterium
TTTAGGATCCAATGGCCGTGAGGCTGTGCAGGTTCAAGTCCTGTTACCCGCACCAATAACTCAGGTGCAACCATTTCGTGGTTGTGCCTGAGTTATTTTGGTAAGAGTTAAGGGCTTGAACCTTTCAAGTTCCTGTTACCCGCACCAAAATTAAAGCACAACCATTCTGTGGTTGTGCTTTAATTTTGCCGTTAAGCGAGTGCAAATCAAGCTTTGTTTTATTCACTTAAAAGCGCTTTAGAAAGCACATTCCTGTTGCTCCGCTGGGAGAGAACGACAGAACTGAAGGTTACTGCGCTCCCCGCCCACATGAGTGGCGTAAAAACATCTTTGAAAATGATAACCGACAAAGCACTGCCTATTACACATTCCAAACTCATAATCAAAGAAGCATGTGAAGGTGTGGTATGTTTTTGTGCAACGGTTTGCACGAGGTAGGCCAGGCACGTACTCAAAAGCCCTAGATACAAGATTGCGCCTATCGTTGGTCCGCTCATTTGCCGGGGTACATCTTCAAACATAAGTGCTGCCCCAAGACTGATTACGGCACAGGTTATCATCTGTACAATGGTTAGTACAATAGCATCATACTTGTTCGAATAAATGCCCAATAACGATATATGAACACCAAAAAGCAGCCCGCAAATCAATGTCAACGAATCGCCGAACAGTTCCTCTCTATTGTGTTGGGCAACAAAGATATTGTTGCTCAACAGCATTATAATGCCGGCAAAACATAGCACTGCCGCAATTATTTGCGTCGGACTCGGCTTTTTTTTGATCATTATCCAAAAAATAAAGGGCACAAGCACCACGTAGGATGTTGTAAGAAGAGCGTTTTTGCTGGCTGTTGTGTGCTGAACCCCGATTGTTTGAAACACGAATGCAGCATAAATCATAACGCCACAAATCATGCCCGCAAATAAGCTACCGCGCGTAATGTACTTAAACTTTCTAAAAAAAAGAGCAGATATCGCCAATGCTGCAACAACAAACCGTGCCGCCATAAGCCAAAGCGGCGAGATGGAATCCAGCGAGTTTTTTACGACAATAAACCCGCCGCCCCAGATAAATGCCACGCCCAGTAAACTGAGTTCCGAAAGTAGGGTTTTATTCTTATTCTTCATGGAACCCCGCTACCGTATTCTTTTTATGGGCAATATAAGCCATTTCCAATAATTCCGAGAGGTTGCGGGCGGCTTCCAAGCCAAAAACAATCGGCGTGCCCTTGGTGCAAGCATCCAAAAACATTGTTAAGGGGCTTGGCAAAGCATCCGGTAAATCTGTAACCGCTACAAAACCATTGACCGAATCATCTAAGTTACAGCTTGCAAGCATAAGCGGCTGACCTTCGCGGTCGATGAGGGTCCCCAGTGTTCCGTAAACTTCAAACGAAGATGGAGAATTGAAGCTGACAAGTGCGGTCTCAACAACGGCGATACACTTGTTTTGAAACTCAATTACGCTAACGGCGTTGTCCTCCACCTCACGGTCGGTTATTGTGTTGAATATGGAAGTAATCCTTTTGGGTTTTCCACACAGGTAGCTTACGCCATACATAGGGTGGCAGCCGAGGTCCATCATGGCACCGCCGCAAGCCATTTTTTCGTCATACCAATAGTCGGGCAGCCAGTTTGCAGTTGCCCCATTGTGAGCGTTTCGGATGCGTATGAGGGTAATGTCGCCCAAGAGCCCTTCTTCAATCGCTTTTTTCGCAAACAAGGTTTCGGGTCTGCAACGCCAAGGCATTGAAATTAAGAACTTTACATTATTAGCTTTTACCGCTGCCGCAATTTCGTCACATTCCGCAACTGTAGGGGCAAGGGCTTTTTCGGTGAATATTGCCTTGCCTGCATTGGCCGCTTTGACCAATATTTCTTTATGCATGACGGTCGGTGCATTGCAGGCCACAGCATCAACATCTGTCCTTGCCAGCAACTTGTCCAGGTCCGGTTCAAACGCAGCATTCAGTTTTGCTGCCCACTCGGCACCTCTTTGGGCATCCTCATCCCAAACACAAGTGATATTCGCCCCGTATTCCATAATTTGCTTTGCATAACCTTCCGCATGGACGTGCCATTTGCTTAACATTGCAACATTTAGCATAACTTTACTCCTTTTTATATTATCTTTATTAATGCTCTTTCGAGCTGTCATTCAAGTATACGGGTAACTTCTATTCGTCTATCGCCGTATTCAAATCCGATATATTAAGCTTTTCAAAGTCTTTTAACACTTCTCGTAACACAGTGAACATTAGTTTTATACCGCCGCTTACATCGCTTTCCGCATTCAGTGCCATAACCGGATCGTGAACACTCAGCCTTAAAAGGAACCATCCGCAACCATTGTTCGAATCGGTCGATACCCTGACACCCTCATAGTTATCCTCTACAGCATGCCAACCCTCCTGTTGAGCGGCGTGTTCTTGCACTTTCTGTATAACTGTTTCGCCATAGGTTCTGAAATCTTCTGCGGCTATTTTGAATCTGACTTCATTTTCTTCAAACGGTTCTTTCAGGTTGACGATTAAATCTTCCAGCCTCTTGTTTTGTCGGCCAAGCAGTGCCATCTTTATGATTAGCTTTGTAATCAAGTATGCCCCGTCATCCAAAAAATAGTTTTCACTGAACGATGCATGTCCGGATGTTTCGATAGCCAGTGGGCAGTTCACACCATTTCGAGTCAGCTCCATTTGCTTGTCGATAACATTTTTATACCCTCTTTTATAGCGAAAATGTCGGCCTGCACAAGCCTCAATAAAAGCAGTCAGTCCGTCCGAAGTGACACTGTCTGTTACGATAACCGCATCCTTATTTTTGGTAAGCGTTACTGCTGCCGCAAGGGCGATTAAGCGGTTGCGATTAATATGCCCCCCACCTTTGCCCACACAAGCGGCGCGGTCCACATCGGTATCAAAAATTATACCAAAATCGGCATCTGCATGAACAACAGCTGCACTGATGGCATCCATTGCCTCTTCATTTTCAGGGTTTGGCGCATGGTTGGGGAAAGTACCGTCCGGTTCTAGATAAATACTGCCTGAAATATCGGCACCGAGGGGCTCCAATACGTCGACCGCATAAAAGCCCCCTACACCGTTACCGGCATCGACAACAATTTTATAGCCGCTGAGTGGTTTATTATAATCCGCGCTTTGAACCTCGCAGCGAATCATCTCTTTTAAATGCGCGGCGTAAGTATCCATATAGCGCACTTGCTCAACCGATCCTGGAACGTCAGCTAGCGTAATCGGACTATTTTGAGCAAACGCTAAAATCTCATCAATATCTTTTCCCTCTAACCCTGCTTCACGGGTAAAAAACTTCAAACCGTTACGGTCATAGGGGTGATGACTTGCGGTAATCTGTATGGCGCCAAGGCAATCTAAATCAACCGTTGTCATAAACATTGCCGGGGTTGAGGAAAGGCCGCAGTCTAAGACATGAATACCAAGCCCACTTAAAACGCCTGTAACGGTTTTTTTAATTCGCTCGGCGGAAAGTCTTGAATCGTGCCCAACCGAAATGAGCATTTTATCAAAACTATTATTTGTTCGTTTGTTGAGCCACAAAGCAAACCCGTTTATCATTTGTGAAACAACGGTATCGCTTAGGTAGAGGGGGTTTTCGGTATTATCGGTGTTTATGCCAAACCCTCGAATATCGCTGCCACTCTTAAAACCGCTCCAATTTTCTTCCATCATAGTACGTCATCCTCTGACTCATGTAATATATATTCATCCGCTACCTCTTTGAGAAATTGATACATGGGTGCAAATTTTGCATAAGCCGCTTTAAGCTCGGTTATAATGCTTCCACTTTCAAGCGCGCTTAAATTGCGAGATTCCGCCATCCAATACATGCTTTTGGCATTGTAATATTTTTTCAAGCTTTCCGGGATATCCGTTTTCTTTTCTTTCTTATAATAATCCGCATAAAATTCCGCGCCGGCAGCTTCGGCCCCTTTAACAGCATATAGGAAGGAATCCGTGCGTTCAAGCAAGGCTTTGCGATAAAACGCCATATACCGCGGGGTTGCATTAAAACAACTTACGCCGTAATAATAGCCTTGCGGCTGAACTTCAAACCAAAAACATGGGTAGACGGGCCAATCGACTTTTGGACGCATGAACCTTATCCATACATTTTCCCTGTAAAGAGTTTTGTTTTTTGAAAAACGCGTATCTCGCCTGATTCTTGAAACCATTTTTGTCGGGACAAGATTCATCTTTTCATCGATTTTTATCATATCCTCGGCAAGAATTTGAGCTATTTGCCGCATGGGGTAGATAGCCAGACGATTTATCGCCGCTTTGTTGGCCTCGTAAAACTCTTTAGAGTTGTTAAACTTGTTTTGCCCGAGTAACCAGAAAGCGTCACTTGTAATTCCATCATATTTAAACATTATAGGTGTCCTTTTTCAAGCATGGCCTGTGCGGCAAGTAAAATCCCCGTTTTAGCACTGTGAAAATTAAGTCCCCCCTGCATCCAAGCAACATAGGGCGGTTTTAACGGTGCATCGGCGGAAAGTTCGATGGACGCACCCATGGTAAATGCGCCGGCTGCCATTATCACCTTATTGTCATAACCGGGCATATCCCAAGGTTCCGGTACCACAAAAGAGTCAATGGGGGCACCGCGTTGCATACCCTGGCAAAAGGCAACCAACGACTCCGGTGTGTTGAGAAAAAACGATTGGACAATATCACAGCGTTCTTCCCCGCTTTCGGGCGCAACTTTAAAGCCAAATTCCTCAAAAAGCGCCGCTGCAAAAACGGCTGTTTTAACGGCTTCCCCTGTTACATGCGGTGCATTAAAAAGCCCCATAAACATCCCACGGTTTTGACCAAGGGATGCGCCGACTTCCCTGCCAAGGCCTGGGGTAGTCATTCTATAGGAACAAAGTTCAACCAAGTCAGCCCTGCCTGCAATATATCCCCCGGTTTTGGCTATGCCTCCGCCTGCGTTTTTTATTAAAGAACCCATGATAATATCCGCACCGAAGTCGGTCGGTTCTTTTGTTTGCACAAATTCGCCGTAACAATTGTCCACCATAACCAGCGCATTGCTGTTGGCCTTAACGAGCCGCGTTATTTCCCCTACTTCCTGCGAGGAAAGGCTTGGGCGTAGGGTATAGCCCCTTGAACGCTGTATATAAACCAAACGGACATCTTCTTTAAGCGAAGCTAAAATTGCATCAAAATCAGGTTTGCCATTACCGTCTAAATCAACCTCTTTGTAATGTACGCCAAAATCTTTTAAAGAGCCTTGACCTTGACCGTTAATCCCAATTACCGGGCGAATTGTATCGTAGGGTGTACCGGTAACACACAGCATCGTGTCATTAGGGCGAAGCAGGCCATATAAGGCAACAGCGATGGTATGGGTACCACTGGCAAAGCTATGCCGCACAAGGGCATCTTCGGCACCAAATGCTTGCGCAAAGACCCGATCCAGCATATCGCGGCCCCTGTCCCCGTAACCGTAACCGGTGGTTTCGACAAAATGGCTTTCGCTTACACCGTTTTCAATAAACGACGAAAGCACTTTGAGCTGGTTATATTCGGTTATACTTTCAATCCTTTTAAAATGCTCTGCGGTTTTTTCAATTGCTTTTTCGCCGCATAGCATAATTTTATCATCAATTTTAAAAAACTGTTGCCTCATGAACCTTCCCTTTCCGCTATCAAAACCCATTCGCCTGTCTGTATAAAACCAAGGCCTTTATAAAAATCTAATATACTGCTTTGTGCGCATAGAAGTTCTGCCCTTTTATTACTTGCACTCGCCGCCAAGGCAAGAGCTGTCACCAGTGCCCCTGCATACCCGTTCCCCCTGAAGGCCGGCTTCGTAGCGACAGCCCCTATCAACACCGCTTGACACGTTTCAAACAGTACCATGGCACAAGCGACGGGCATTGCTGCTTGTTTGACTACTTTCACCTTTGCGGTGCCCTTTTTGACGCGCAAGGAAACATCGGCAAGCCATGGGCCTTTTTCAGTCAAACCATCAAAAGCCGAGCTATTCAAAACATCATAAACATCGGACAATTGGGTGTCGCTTGATAGGATTATATCTTGAAAGTCCGCCGTGTTAGGCGTGCCGATAAATTCAACAATGTATCCGACTTTTTGAGGTTTGATATAAAGTTTGTCGCAAACGGCAGAGGTACACATGAGGGTGTTAAAACCGATTGCATTAACAAATGCGATAAGCTCCTCAAAATCGGCATCCGATGCACAGCACAGTGTCATAGCACCATCAATCTTGCATACAGCAGCCGTTACCTTGTCGTCCGATTCCTGTAAATAAAACAGAGCAAAGGGGTACGCTGTGCCATAGGTGGCCATATATGCCGCTATTCTTGTGCCGAAAACATCCTGTTTGCAAAAGTCAAACAGGCCTTTTTCCTCGAGCTGTAGCAATCTAAGCATTCGCAAATTCCTCTGCCAAGGCCAAGACAATTTTGGAGACCTGTTCAATGTCTGCTTCGCAAATAACGCAGGAGGGTGAATGCAGATAACGACAGGGCAAAGAAACCGTCAACGTGCGCACACCTGCACGGCTCGTATGAATAACGCCTGCATCGTTGCCGCCGGCGACGACGGTTTTTGCTTGTACTTTAATGCCATGTTTTTCGGCCAGTTCAAAGGCCAAATCATAAAGCTCACGGCTGTACAAAGTGCCCCTATCCATAAATGATATAACCGCTCCGTCGCCCAACTTGCAAACCTGTTTTTCTTTGGCAACGCCGGCGATATCCGCCGCGGTAGTTGTTTCAACAACAATGGCATAGTCCGGGTCTACAGAAAAAGCGGCTGTTTTTGCTCCCCTTAAACCGACTTCTTCCTGAACGGTAAAGGCAAAGTGCATATCGTAAGGCAATTCATTTTTTATCATATCAATAAGTACCGCACAGCCCACCCTGTCGTCAAGTGCACGAGCTTTTATGAACCCTTTTCCAAAAGGGATAAAGGCGGAATCAAAATGTGCCGTATCTCCGGGTTTTACATATTTTTCGGCTTCTTCCTTACTTGTTGCGCCGATGTCAATATATAAACTGTCAGCCGCAGGGATATTCGCTATTTCTTCTTCTTTTACCATGTGGACAGGTACTATTCCTATCACGCCGGGCAACTTGCCATCACCAACGACAACGCCTTTGCCAAGCATTACCCGTGTATCAATACCGCCAACCGATGTAAATTTAAGATAACCGTCGTCCGTGATATAAGCAACAATCAAGCCCACTTCGTCCATATGAGCGGCCAGCATGACCTTATTTTTTGGTTTTATCGCACCTTTTTTGAAAACAATCAAGTTGCCCAGTGCATCAATACGGCACTGTGAAAAATCTTGAATTTGCGAAAGGATGTAATCCCTTACCTTTTCTTCCCTGCCGGATACGCCGTGCAAACCACAAAGTTGTTCAAGGTCTTTACACATTCCTTCCACCCCTTTTCCCTCTTTCCAGGATATATTCAGCCATCAGTCTTGCTGTGCTTTCTACATCCTGCAGGTCAATTATCTCAATGCTTGTGTGCATATTTTTTAACGCAATGGAAAGCAACGCCATCTTTGTACCCTCGCGGGAAAGTTGAATGTTATCGGCATTGGTACCTGTTTTTCCACCCATGACCTCAAACTGCATGGGGATATTTTTTTCTTTTGCGATTTTTTCAAGCGTACAACCTATTTTATAGTCAAGAATCGGGGAAATACCAAGCATGGTGCCTTTGCCCATGTCGCCACATTTTTCACGAGGCATATCGGGTGCATAGGCAAAACTAACATCAACAGCTATGGACTCGTCGGCCCAGGCCGCATAGCCGCCCGTGCGCGCACCGCTGCCACCCGTTTCCTCCTGAACGGAAAACAAAACAGAAATTTGACAGTCGTGCTTTTTGTTTTTCAATAGTTCAAGACAGCGTAAAATACTCGCCACGCCCGCTCTGTCATCAAGTGCCGGGCTGCAAATTCGATTCCCTAAAAGCCGCCCTCGGACTCCGTTCAACGTTACCCTGTCACCCGGGCGGATGAACGCTGTGGCTTCATCCTTTGATAAGCCGACATCTATAGCAATTTCATCAAAATCTTTGGCTTTTTCGGTGTCCCCTTTGCCGGCCAAGTGGGGAGGTGTTGAAGTGACAACGCCGAAAAGGGGCTCTTTACCCCAGACCGTAACTTCATGCGCCGCGAGGACTCGTCTATCCATACCGCCGCATTTATCTACCTTTACAAACCCATCATCATCGATTGACGTGACGATCATGCCAATCTGGTCTATGTGGGCATCCAGAAGAATATGGGTTCCGCTGCCTTCCAGCTTACCTGTAACATTACCGAGGGTATCCACCGATACAGGCATATATTTCGAAAGTTCTTTTTGAGCCACCGTACTAGCGGCAAGTTCCACACCGGCGACTCCATTCGCTCCGGTAAGCTTAAAGATAAGTTCTTGTAATTGCTTGTATTCAGACATAATATCCCTCTTTCAGGTCATGGTAAGCTGTTCGTCGTTGATTAAAGAATTTTCACTCCGCCGGCCGGGCGAATGGTCAAAATATAGCAAGAATCAGCTCCATAAACAGCATCCATGCACGTGGTGTATGCCCGCAACATGTTAAGCGGAACAAAAGCTTGAATGGTACCGGCAAAACCGCCCCCATGCACGCGCCACGCTCCCTTGCCTTTTAGCAAGTTTTCACTCAGGCAAAGTGCTACGGAAACGGGCTGTGATCTTGGTGCCTTGCCAAGGTAGACATTTTGGTTGTACATATACGATGACCGGCCGCTCTCAACCACTAATTCTTTAAAGCGTTCAAAATCTCCGCTTGAAAGCGCTTCGGATTCGAATAAAACCCTTTCGTTATCCAAGTAAAAATGCATTGCACGAAGAAGGGCTCTGTCGCCAACGGACTGCCGAAGTTCCGCAATTTTCGGCTCAAAGGCTTCCCTCGGTACACTCCGAAGCGAAGTTTGCCCAAACACTGCGGCTACGGACTCCATTTCCTCTTTAACAGCCGCATATTCCCCGGTTAACCCTGAGTGACTGCCCTTTGTGTCCACAATGCATAAAGCGTGACCACAAGTGCTGAAATCAAAATCCACCTTTTCAATGACAGGCATTTTGGGATCCTCAAAATCAATAGCTACAAACCCGCCGACGGAACTGGCCGTTTGATCCATCAGTCCGCAAGGCTTGCCAAAATATTCGTTTTCCGCGTATTGTGCTATTTGAGCGATCTCAACAGCACTCACCTTACCATCATTAAAAAGATGGTTTAATATTGTACCAAGCAGCACTTCAAACGCTGCCGAGGAGGACAAGCCGGAGCCGGATAAAACATCTGAGGCCGTTGTGGCATCAAAGCCACCTACCTTGTACCCTCTGGATTTAAAACCGGCGCATACACCACGCAAAAGAGCCGCAGATTTATGATGCTCGTGAGGCAGAACCTCAAGGTTGTCCAGCTCCACCACATCCATCGGGTAGCCGTCGGATTTGACTCTGCAGATGTTTTCGTTGTTTTTGCCGGCTACTGCTATAGCGTCCAAATTAATTGCAGCCGCCAAAACTCTGCCGTGATTATGGTCCGTGTGGTTACCGCAAATTTCCGTTCTGCCGGGCGCACTGAAAAGTTCGATGGTTCTTTCAGTCCCAAACAGTTCTTCAAAGTTGCTTAACAGCTTTTTAATGCGGCCACGTTGGTGACTTATTTCGTCCTTTGAAGCATAGACTTTTCTTAGCTCATTTTCATAATGCCCATCTTGAATTTGTGATTTTAGTTGTAAAAGGTTGGTCATCGCTAATCCTCTCTTTATTGAAACAATACTAACACCCACGTGCCTTCATGAGTGCGCCCAGTAATTGTATATCATTTTTTACCGACGGTCAACAATTTAAGCTAAATCAAATCTTTCGCATTGAATTCTCTGACTTTTATGATATAATAATGTTAGTATTTTTAAAGATGGAGGGAAAGTTTTGTCAGGAAAAAGAGCTGTTGTATTAAGCGGTGGAGGGGCAAAAGGCGGTTATCAAATCGGTGCGTGGCAGGCCTTGCGTGAACTGAATTTTTTACCGGATATTGTCACCGGCACATCGGTGGGTTCCCTTAACGGAGCCCTGATGGTTCTGGGCAAATATGATGAAGCGTGCAAGCTTTGGGAAAACATCTGTATGGAAGACGTTTTTACACAGTTTTTGGAAAACATGGACAGCAATGATTCGAATCGTGAAGATTATATAAAGAGGCTAACCGTGGAGGCTCTGCGCAAAGGCGGTGTTGACTTTTCCCCACTCAACACTATCATTAAGTCTTTGGTCGATGAGGATGCGCTCAGGAAGTCGTCTATTGAATTTGGATTGGTCACCACCACGTTCCCTTATAAAAGGCAAATTGAGCGTTTTATTGACGATATTCCGCAGGGTGAAGTCGTTGATTATATTATAGCAAGTGCCTCAGCATTCCCCTTGGTTCGTTCTCACAGAATTGGCGACACAAAATACATCGACGGCGGTTATTCCGATAACTTGCCTATTCAAATGGCTTTGGACCGTGGCGCTGAGGAAATCGTGGCAATCAACATGGGGCGCATGCCTGTAAAAAAACTCAAAGAAAACAGTGCCGAAATATATTATGTTCAAAATAAACGCTTGTTTAACAACGGCCAATTTGGGACTGTTGCCCTTTTTGACAAGGAACTTTCGCTTAGCAATATTCGGCAAGGTTATTTGGATACCTGTAAAGCCTTTAAACTCCTTGATGGGTATTATTATTCTTTTGAAAAGCTCGAATGCTACAATGTCTATGCTTATGAAGGGTTCTGTGCGAAGAAATTTGATAGCGTTTTCGGCGTTTTGCCCAGCGAAAACCGTTTTGAACGAATCGGAAAACAGAAGGTCATTGAACTGATACAAAGTTATAATCGTAACCCCTTTGAGTCCAATGCCAGTACACTGTTTTGCGCCGAACTTGCCGCGGAAATTTTTGAGCTGGATCCACAAAAAATCTACACACTGCAAGGGATGGTTGAACATCTTATCTTTGAGGCAGGTGTTCTTATAGCAGATGATTCAACAAATGCAATTGCATCCTTCACTCGGCAGCTGGACAAGGGGTTAAGCGTTGACTTACTAAAGACAATCATAAAACGCTGGGACAAGCAACTGATTACAGGCTTTTGTCTGCAACTTTTGTTGGAAGAGAAGTTACAACAATCACAAAAACGGCGGTTATGGCTCGTTGCATCACTTATGCCCGAAGCCTTTTGTGCAGCCTTGTTTTGCAGTGCGGCACTGTTAAAGACTAAACCGGAAGAGATAGAAGATAAGGAGTTCGATAAATGATGAAAATCGTTATTTTAGATGCATACACCACCAACCCGGGTGATTTGTCCTGGGATTGGCTCAGTGAATTCGGTGACTATACCGTTTATGACTTTACACGCCCGGAACAAGTGTTAGAAAGAGCAAAAGACTGCGAAATCGTTTTCACCAACAAAACGGAACTTGGTTCTGCCCTGCTTAGCGGACTGTCGAAATTAAAGTATATCGGCTTGCTCAGTACAGGGTACAATATTGTTGATATAACATATGCTGCAGAACACGGAATAACTGTTACAAATATCCCCTCTTACAGTAAAGCCGCGGTAGCGCAGATGACCTTTGCGCATATCTTGGAATTATGCAACCAAGTTGGTTTACACAGCGCTGCCGTAAAGTCCGGGGAGTGGAGCTCTAACCACAACTTTTGCTTTTGGAAGACACCACTGATTGAACTGTATCAAAAAACAATCGGAATAATCGGTTTTGGCAAAATCGGTCAGGCGGTTGCGGACATAGCCGAGGCGATGGAAATGAACGTACTCGCCTTTACCCCGAGGAAAAGTGATCAAGCGCAAAGAAAGAACTTTAATTTTGTCGAGCTGGATGATTTGCTGCGAGGGTCCGACATTGTCAGCATGCATTGCCCTTTAACGCCTGCAACACAAAAGATGGCAAATGCAGATTTTTTCTCAAAAATGAAAAAATCCGCTTTCTTTATCAACACATCGCGCGGGGGTGTTGTGGACGAGGCGGCGCTTGCCGGGGCACTAGACAAGGGATTAATCGCAGGTGCGGGGCTTGATGTCCTTTCAACCGAACCGCCAAAAAGTGATAACCCTTTACTCAATAGCAAAAACTGCTTTATTACACCCCATATTGCCTGGGCCGGTTATGAAACAAGAAGTCGTTTAGTGAAGATTGCGCAAGAGAATTTGCGCGCTTATGTTAATGGTGCGCCTGTGAATGTTGTCGGTAGTTTAGGCTGATGCCCATCAATAAAACCGAATCAATACTTACGCCGCAAATGCCGGGCGAAAACCCTGCTTTTGCGGCGTTGTGTTCTTAAAACATTGTCGTGTTATTTAAATTGGTCTAACACGCGGCTGATTTCATCAATCACCGTCGCGCCGCTGCTGCGAAGCTTTTGTTCGCTGTGGTGACCCCTGCTGAGCAGCACACAATCGGCTCCGACGCTTTGCGCCATTTCATAGTCCTGCAAGAGGTCGCCCACCACCAACACGCTTGACGGTTCGAGTCTGTTGTGGATGATGTAGTGTTCTGCTCTTTCCAGCTTACTGCCGGCAAAAAAATCTTTTGCGCCAAGCACAGCGTCAAAATAGTCATCCAGTTCAAAACGTTTTACGGAATCGCGCAGCTGGTTTTGCTCACTTGAGGACACAATGGCTTGCCGCACACCCGCGTTGCGAAGGTGGCTCAACACATCGAGTGCCCCTTGCGCAAGGGTAATTTCGTTCATTTGTGATGTATACTCGTCGTTATATTCTTTTAAAACGTCCGAATATTTTTCTTTTTCAAGATCAAAGATATTGACATAAAATTTTTGAATCGGAACGTCAATGTAGTCATGATACCGTGGCATGTCAATGGGCTTTTCGCCTCTGCGCATAAGCATCGTGTTGACCGCTTTAAATGCCGCACCGACATCGTCAAGCAAAGTACCGTTCCAATCCCACATAACCAATGAATATTTATATTGATGATTCAATTCAGTAACCGCCTTTAATTGATTTTTCTTGAATTCGGAGTGTTGTATGATGGAAAATAGTTTTAGTAAAATATATGAGGTCGTCAAAAAGATACCAAAAGGCAAAGTAGCCACTTACGGTCAGATTGCCGCTTTGGCCGGCAATCCACGTTGGGCGCGTGTTGTTGGCTTTGCCTTGCATGTGAACCCAAGCCCCGCCACGATCCCCTGCCACAGGGTGGTTAATCGTTTTGGAGAGGTTTCGAGTGCTTTTGCGTTCGGCGGGGAAAACATGCAAAGGATATTACTCGCTGAGGAAGGCGTCGAATTCATTACCGATGGCAAAGCCGGTGGCAAAGCCAGCGGTAGAATAGACTTAAACCTGTACTTGTGGAGAAACGAGCAATTGCCTTAAAAATAAAAACCCCATAAGACAGCCAACGGGCAACTTGTGGGGTTAATATGTTTTTGGTGATCCATCGGAGATTCGAACTCCGGACACCTTGATTAAAAGTCAAGTGCTCTACCACCTGAGCTAATGGATCACATCGGTCAGAATTGACACTTGAATATCATATACGAACGGGGCTGTAAAGTCAAGCGATTTTTTATTGAATTTTAGTTGAAATTCTTCTAATTCTTCACTTTTTTTCCCAACCGGCGAATATGCACTTGAACACACCTTGTCATGCGTGCTATAATGTGTGAATATTTAACATTTTTTTCGTTGCAAATCATATTCAGGTACCATTAGCCTGTTGATAATCACTCCGGAGGTGTTTTTTCTTGCCAATTAAAATTGATAACGAACTTCCTGCTCACAAGTCACTTGAAGCTGAAAATATATTTGTAATAACCGAAACAAGGGCTTTGCAACAAGACATACGGCCTTTGCGTATACTTTTGCTAAACTTGATGCCCACAAAAATCGAGACGGAAACACAAATCCTTCGATTGTTGAGTAATACACCCCTTCAAGTTGAAGTTGACCTTTTGCAAATGGCAACGCATGTCTCGAAAAACGCCATGCAAGAGCATATGCTTAAGTTTTACAAGGTTTTTGACGACATAAAAGATTTAAAGTACGATGGCCTTGTGGTGACGGGTGCCCCCGTTGAACACCTGGCGTTCGAAGATGTCGATTATTGGCCGGAGCTTTGCAATATTTTTGAGTGGAGCAAAGCCCATGTTCATTCAACTTTTCATATCTGCTGGGGTGCACAGGCCGGCTTGTATTACCATTACGGCATAGATAAATATAAACTTGAGGAGAAGATGTTTGGTATTTTCCCTCATCGCCCCCTTGATTTGTATCATCCGCTTTTAAGTGGTTTTAACGACGTGTTTAATGTGCCCCATTCCAGGCACACCGAAATCCGTCGCAGCGACATCGCCATGGTAAAAGATTTACAGATTTTATCTTACTCGGACATTTCCGGCGTACACTTAGTTTCTGACATGGCCTGCCGAAACTTTTATACAACCGGTCACTCGGAATACGACAGAACAACACTTGCCAACGAATACTTTCGGGATTTAAACAAAGGGGTGCCCATAAAAATACCGTATAACTATTTCCCTGACGATAACACAGGCAAAACGCCTTTGATGACGTGGCGAGAGACAGGCAGTCTACTGTTTTCGAACTGGTTGAATTATTTTGTTTACCAGCGCACACCTTATGATTTGAGTACAATGTAAGCAAAAAATATCCCCTTGGTTTAACACCATCGGGGATATTTTTTTATAGGTATTAATAAATTCTTAAAAAGTTCCTCGCTTTAACGGTTACGCCACCGATATCTGCATCGTCGGTTGTGTAGTTCACATATATAAAATTGTTCCCTTCATACTCTGTACAGAAAACACCGGGTTTTATTTGTGAATGCTTGACCATCCTTGCCCCTCGAAGGTCAGTAAGGGCATCTTTTGCTTTAAGGTGAAAATCAACTGCTTGATTCATCCAGTCATCAAAATAATAGGTTTCAACACCTTCGGTTTTTGACAGCTCCGTATAGCTCCATTCATAACTTGGGCAAGCGCCATACTCAATATATCGAAGCATAGCATCTTTGAGCTTTTTTTGCTTTTCGTTTTTCCCGCTGTCAAAAAATAGGTCTTCCGTTTGAATCGCTACGTTATCATTAGCATCAAAAGCTTCGTTAATGGGCGCCCCTGAATAATCCATAATGCCATGCAGAATCAACTGTATAAAGGGAACCATTCGGTAGGGCGGGTCTTCCTCTTCGCTTGCGGCAAGCGACATAGGAATATTAAAAATCACATTAGCATTCTTAATTGCGTAAAAATTGCCTGTATCCATCATCATTTTTCGTCCGGTTGTCAGAGACGTAATTTGTTCGGCAATTATATCGGCGGCACCCTGGCGATCATATGTTTCCTTCGAGAAATCAGAATATAATAATCTCCCGGCATCATTGAGGCAAAACCCTTCAATATCTGTGTTGCGGAAAGTTGTCAGCACACTCAACACTACTTTTTCGATAGATGAAACAGGACGCAAACTTTGCTCAAAAAAATCTTCTCCGGCATAAGCGTGCATCTTATTTTCAGACTGCGTCACGCTATTATCCCCCAATATTGTCTTGCTATTGGTTGCATCAAAAGTGATCCATTTTTTGCTCGAAGATAAGATGTTGATATCCAAAAACAAGTTCATGTTTTGCGTGATCATATAATCATTGAGCCGGGCAAACCCTTTTTCGCCTCCAAGTGAGCGCAACACGTTGGCTTTGGAAATGTCTTTTTGATTCAGCCCGCCCGACAGAACCCCTTTATAACGCAGAGACACGCTGTTTATGCCTTTGGATTTTAATCTGGAGAGCATATCTTGCGTTTGCTCGAATGTCGTTAGTTCTTGTGTGGATTTTATCGGTATTCTTTCGATGATATTTTTACGAACTGCGCCGACTGTCGTCAGGTTGAAAGGCAGATAATCCCCCGTTTCGATCGTTTTGGTTGAAAGTTTTTTGTCACGAATAAGCTGTTCTCTGCAAACGGCCGCTATGCCGGAATATGTTGCATTGCTACCGGATAAAAAACGTAAACACAGCTTAATATCTTCAGAATAACTCTGCCGACTTATGTGCCGGCTGATAGATTTTTTGTTTGTAATATCCTTATATTCTGTTATGTTAAAATTGGCACCGACCTTATTTAAGCCGCTGTCGCCCGTTGCTCTGTCCGCGCTGATTCTCGCAATGGCATCCCCGTTTTCGATGAGTGCCGCCATTGCGTTGTCACCTGTTTTTATACCATAAGCGGCAATAACTGCGGGTTTTTCATCCAAATCTTCGGAAGGCGGCGTACCATCACCGTAAACGATAAAGTTCATCTTTTTGAAGTCCGTTTGCTCCACCGCTGTATGGATCAACGCCCCACTTCCATCCGGAACAAGCATAAAGTCACCCGGCTGAGCCGTTGTTGAGGCCCCCAGTGATTCCAAGAGCCCTAAATTAACAATCTTCGCGTTTTCATTACTCGAAATATTGGTTGTTTGGCAACTGACATACAAACTGCCGTCTTCCAGTTTGTATGCCACCCTCAGCAAAAAGGCAATATCCGTTTTTTCAAATTTTTCTTTTTTTGCCGTCTGCTCATCAGCGGTTATGATGTAACTAACCGTTACGCCGATAACCTTATTTGTATTTATATTTTCAATTTTATCTTTATCTTTATTTTCATCTTTGTTTTCGCCTAAAAGTTTATCGTATGTCACATTGTCGAACGCAACAGCATTATCTTGCGAATTCAAATATAAGGTTTCGCTGCCGTTCACAACCGTCAGCGTTACCGGAGCCGCAGAATAATCGTACCCGCCGGCATCTTCAAGGGGCAGCGAAGGTAGAGAATACCAGTATTTTTGCGCAAGCGTTTCAAATATAACAGCCGAATAGGTAGACTCATCAATAAGGAGTGTTACAAGCCCCGACTGAGCAATCTCTTTGAGGTTTGACACATCGGTCACATGGAGATTTTTTTGGGAAGAAGACGGATAGATGGTCTTCGCATCCGATAGCAAAAACGAGATAGCATTAACTTTTTTATCGTTTTTACCACAGGCCGATATGCTCAACAAAACAGTTAACGCCAGGCAAAAGGAAACGGCGCGCAACTTTCGCTTTTTGTTTTTATTCACCTTATTCATATATCACAAGAGACTCCAATCACCATTTTATAATTTAATCGTTACTTCAATGTCATGCATTATATCATAACAGTTTCCTGTTTTCAATCACTCGATGGGGGCAAATTGGCGCCTTTAGCATAAAGGGAATTCGCCGCTTCACGGCATAATGCCTGTGTAGGCGGCGAATTTTCAGAAACAGGATACATTATCGGCAAATTGCCAGGTTGACGTCGACACCAAAAAATTCTAAAAGAGCTTTGGTTATATATAAGGGGTCACCATGGGCTGTGTAGCGAAGATAGCAAAGCGCTTTTTTGATTTTTGATAATACCGAAAGCACTCCGACGGGGGTATCCCACTCAATCTCATTCAAAGTAAAAAGAGCATACCGGCAGTCGGTTATCGGGTTATCACCCAAAAGACCGACAAATGTTAGAACATGGGTATCATACCGTGACGGTTCATTTTCATGAAGCGTTATTACCCTCGCTCCGCGCTCCATTCCGGGGCCAAATTCGTAAAATCCGACCGTCGGGGTATAAACCAGATCAATACCAAAAAGATTTACCGTGTCACTTCTATAATGGTCGTGACCGAAAAAGGATGCGATAACATCCCCCTGCGCAGCAAACGTGCTGACCAGACCATCATGCGGGACGATATGTTGAAATTCGATAGATGGCACAGGGACACCCGCGTTTGAAGCCTTGAGCTCGTCGCTTTTCGCGACATACCAGTCAATTTGATCCGGCAAGACCTGCGCTTGGTTGGAGTCCAAAAAGAAAAGATTGAATGCGGTTTTGTCTCCGGAGCTTCCAAGAATCGGAATATTGTAGTTACCGCAACCACTTATTTCGGGCCCTTCATCAACAAGCAAACAGCCCTTAAACGTTTGGAGATATTGAACCTGTTGCTCCAACGTAAAAGATAGGTAAGAATCATGATTGCCGAAAGCTATCGCAAAGGGAACATCCCTTGCAACAACCGGTTTGATGTTTTCGTATAAGGCTTTTTTCACTTTCCATTCATGGCCGCTATCGCCAAAATCAGAATCGTAATTTTTAAGTTGATCGCCGGTAAACACCACTAGGTCCGGCTTGCTTTCGTCAAGACATTTGTGCAACATCGTCAACATATTGGGTGAGGGCCACTGTGTATCCTGCGTGTCGGTAAATTGAAGAATAGTAAACGTGCCATCCTCGTTGAAGCGTAGGGGGTCATTTACAACACGATTGCCCGCATAAGCCGGCACAGATAAAGACAGTAAGAGGGAAAATACAAGAAACAAGCTTATAAAAACGTTGTTTTTCGACTTCATACCTGTTGCCTCCTTGAACTCAATGAAGGGGCAATAAAAAAACCCCCTTATAGTGGGGGTAATTTTATGCGCCTATTCGTCGGACCCTTTGTCCTTTTTGCTCTTTTTTCTTCTTGACTTGCTGCTTGCTTGGCTTTCTTCCATTTTTGCTGTTCTTTCAGCCTCTTGGGCTTCTTTAGCAGCTTGTCTTTCAGCCTCGGCCTTCTCGGTCGAAGTGTTGTTGGTGCTGATTGCCCAGCGGGTTATTTTCACTTTGTTGCGGTCCGCACCGGTTTCGATAATCAGAGAATCGTCTTTAATCGTGATGACTCTGCCTACGATGCCGCCGATTGTGGTAATCTCATCGCCGATTTGGAGATTGTCCCGCATTTCCTGCTCAGCCTTTTGCTTCTTTTTTTGCGGTCTGATCATGACAAAGTACATGACTGCAAACATACCGCCCATTAGAAATATAAGTGAGAAGTTGCTCTTCCCGCCTGCAGCGCTTGTGGCACCGGGAGCTGCTAAGAGTGTAAAAAAGTCCATTAATATTTAACCTCCGAATTTGTGATGTTTTTATTATAACTTTAAACATAACAATATGCAAGTTATATTTATTATGTGACTAGATGCGTTTATCAAGCTTTTCCACATAATTCAGCTTGAAGTCTTCAAATGTTCCGTTATCGAGCGAATTGCGAATTTCTTGCATGAAAGTGTTGTAAAAATAAAGGTTATGCATCACACACAATCTCATCGCCAGCATTTCTTTCGTCTTGAATAGATGGTGTATATAGGCCATAGAATGTCTTTGACACGTTGGGCAAGCGCAGGCTTGGTCAATCGGTCTGTTGTCCCCTGCGTATTTTGCGTTGTTGAGATTTCGAATACCATCCCATGTAAACAAGTGACCATGCCTAGCATTACGGCTGGGCATAACGCAGTCAAACAGGTCAACTCCCCTGCTGACACCTTCCAGGATATTGCCCGGTGTACCCACGCCCATCAGGTAACGCGGTTTATCTTTTGGCATATATGGCTCAACAGCAGAGATAATGCGATACATGTCTTCCTTTGGTTCCCCCACGGCAAGCCCGCCTATGGCGTAGCCGTCAAGATTGAGTTGGGCAACTTGTTGCATATTCTCAATGCGCAGGTTATCAAAGGTACAGCCTTGGTTGATGCCGAACAAGAGTTGCTTGTTATTTAGCGTATCACTTAAAGCGTTGAGACGTTCCATTTCGTCTTTACAGCGGTAAAGCCAGCGAACCGTGCGCGCACAGGATTGTTTGGCGTATTCAAGCGTTGCGGGGTTTTCCACACATTCGTCAAAAGCCATGGCGATGGTGGAGGCTAAGTTTGACTGAATTTGCATGCTTTCCTCCGGCCCCATGAATATATGTCTGCCATCTATGTGGGAAGAAAAGTATACCCCTTCCTCTTTAATCCGACGAAGGGAGGCCAGGGAAAAAACTTGAAACCCGCCGCTGTCAGTCAGTATAGGGCCATCCCAACCGGTAAATGTATGCAAACCGCCTAATTCTTTGATGCGCTTATCACCGGGGCGCAAATGGAGGTGGTAGGTGTTGCATAGCTGAACCGGACATTTGATGTCTTTTAAATCATACGCCGAAACCGCACCTTTGATAGCGCCCTGTGTGGCCACGTTCATAAAAGTAGGCGTTTGAATCGTACCGTGAACGGTATCAAACTCACCACGCCTTGCAAAAGCTGTTTTTTTAATAATTTTTAGCATTTAATTCTCCAAATTCTCCATAGTCATTTATCTCAAATATTCTTTATAGGTCTGCAATAAACATTGCATCTCCAAAACTAAAAAACCGATATTTTTCACGAACAGCGGTTTCATAAGCCTTCATCGTTGCTTGATAGCCACAGAAAGCGCAAACAAGTATTATCAGTGTGCTTTCCGGCAAGTGAAAATTAGTTAACAGCGCATCAATGCACTTAAAATGATAACCGGGGTAAATGAAAATATTTGTCCATCCTTCACATTCGACGATTTCGCCCTTTTGTGCATAAACCGATTCGAGCGTGCGACAGCAGGTTGTGCCAACGGCAATCACTCTGCCGCCCTTTTGTTTTGTTCGGTTGATTTTTTCAGCTGTTGGAGCCGACAAAGAATAATGTTCGGCATGCATATTATGGTCTTCAATATTCTCCGCTTTTACCGGTCTAAATGTGCCAAGCCCGACATGTAGTGTAACAAAACCAATTTCAACCCCCATTTTTTCGATTTCGCCCAGCATTTCGGGCGTAAAATGAAGGCCGGCGGTGGGTGCTGCGGCGCTGCCGAGTTCTTTGGAATAAACGGTTTGATAGCGCTCGTTATTCATTAATTTTTCGGTTATATAATGTGGCAAGGGCATTTCGCCTATCTTATCCAAAATATCAAAAAAACTGCCGTCAAAGCTAAACTTGACGATTCTGTTACCATCGTCCAGTACATCCAGCACTTCCGCCTTTAATAGACCTTCGTTGAAAGTGAACTCGGTCCCTTTCCTTGCTCGTTTCCCCGGCCCGGTTAATGTTTCCCACGTATCCGCACTTTTTTGATGCAGAAGCAAGAACTCGACAACCGTACCGGTGTCCACTCTTTGCCCATATAAGCGAGCCGCCAAGACCCTCGTATCGTTAAGAATAAGGCAATCCCCCGGCTTGATATAGCCAAGAATATCGTTAAAGTTTTTATGAAATACTTTTCCGGTCTTTTTGTCTACAGCCAACAATCTTGAGCTGTTTCTCGGTTCAAGTGGCTGTTGGGCTATCAACGCCTGTGGCAGATCATAGTAAAATTCACTTTTCTTCATTTATTGACCTCAGATTCCGAAAAATGAAGTACAAAAGTGTTTGACTTGAATACTTCACAATGATATAATTTTCCTACTTATTATATTTTATTGTTTACTGCATATAAGTAAGATATAATTCACGGCAAATGGCGTTATTATTATATGGCATAGCAACGTGTATTACAACCGTTATTTTCTTTCGGGTGCTCATTGCCTTGTATATAAGCAGTAACCGGGACTCACGCCGGTCCTATATATTATTTTCTGAAAGGGTTTTGAATTTGAAAAATTTTAAAGTCGGTATTATCGGAGCAACGGGAATGGTTGGGCAAAGATTTGCCCAGCTGCTCGAAGAACATCCATGGTTTGAAGTTGTCGCAATAGCGGCAAGCCCCCGTTCGGCAGGCATGAAATATAAAGATGCAGTCGGTGAGCGTTGGTGCATGCCGACCCCGATGCCAACGGCTATGGCGGACCTTGTCGTTCTTGACGCCACAGCGGATATCGCTAAGATAGCCGCTTGTGTGGATTTTGTTTTTTGCGCGGTGGATATGCCGAAAGATGAAATCAAGGCGCTTGAAGAAGCTTATGCAAAAGCAGAATGCCCGGTTATTTCAAACAACAGCGCTCATCGGTTTACCCCTGACGTGCCGATGCTTGTGCCGGAGCTCAACGACAAACATGCAGAGGTTATTCCGTCCCAGCGAATCAGACTCGGCACAAAGCGCGGCTTTATCGCTGTTAAATCAAACTGTTCCCTGCAAAGTTATGTCCCGGCGCTCTACCCGCTTTCGAAATTCGGCGTCAAGGATGTATTGGTTTGCACCTACCAAGCAATTTCCGGCGCAGGAAAAACATTTGATACCTGGCCCGAAATGCTCGATAATGTCATCCCTTACATCGGTGGCGAAGAGGAGAAATCCGAAAAAGAGCCGCTGAAAATCTGGGGTAAAATTGAAGACGGTAAAATAATCTGTGCCGACTCACCCTCTTTTACTGCGCAGTGCATCAGAGTGCCCGTTTCCAACGGTCACCTTGCCGCCGTTTTTGTGCGTTTTGAGAATAAGCCAACAAAAGAAGAAATATTAGATATATGGAATAACTTCAAAGGCGTTTCCCGGGTATTAGACCTGCCCAGCGCACCAAAACAATTTTTAAATTATTTCGAAGAAGATAACATGCCACAGACGCGCCTTCACCGTGACCTTGAGGGCGGTATGGCCGTTTCAGTCGGCCGCCTGAGGGAAGACAACCAGTATGACTATAAGTTTGTCTGCTTGTCACACAACACGCTTAGAGGAGCCGCCGGAGGCGCTGTGCTGATGGCAGAACAACTCTGTAAACAAGGATACATGGACTAATAAATAGCTGACAGCTTTTTAAAACGAATCAGACATACGATTATTTTACTATTTTATGCAAATGATAGAGAGGAATGATTAGCTTGAAAAAGATTTTATTTACCGGGGCAGGTGTTGCGATTGTTACGCCATTTGCAGCGGACGGAAGTGTCAATTACAAATTGTTGGAAAATTTGATTGATTTTCAAATTGAAAACGCAACCGACGCAATCATCATTTGCGGCACCACGGGGGAAAGCTCAACGCTCAACCACGAAGAACACGCCGCAACAATCAAGCTTGCAGTTGACCATGTTGCAGGCAGAGTGCCCGTCATTGCAGGAACAGGCAGCAACGACACGGCATATGCGGTTGAGCTTTCAAACGAAGCGGAGGCAGCCGGTGTTGATGGGCTTTTAATCGTTACACCCTATTACAACAAAACGTCTCAAGACGGCTTGATTGCGCACTATAATTTTATTGCCGATAGAGTCAGCACCCCTATCATCACCTATAATGTGCCAAGCAGAACCGGCATGAATATCCTGCCCGAAACGTACTTTGAACTTTCGCGCAACACAAAAATTGTCGGCGCAAAAGAAGCCAACGGTGATATTTCGGCGCTTGCCAGAACAGTAAGCCTGTGTGGGGATGATTTGGCTATGTATACGGGGAACGATGACCAAATTACAGCATTTATGTCCCTGGGTGCCAAAGGAGCAATCTCCGTCATTGCAAACATTCTACCTTCGGAAACACATCAAATCGCCATGAAGTACCTTGAAGGAGATGCCTTGGCCAGTGCAGCGTTGCAGTTACAGTTTTTGGATTTGTGCAACAATCTGTTCATCGATGTAAATCCTGTCTGCTGCAAAGAAGCGCTGAATATGATGGGCTGGCCTGTAGGGCCGTGCCGGATGCCGCTTGCTCCGCTCAACGAAAAGAACAGAGCAAAACTGAAAGCTTCGCTTGAAAACCACGGGCTTATTTAATCTGCAAGCTGCTAAAAAGCATGACTCACGTAAGAAAGGTTCGATTATGACAAATATTTTATTAAGCGGCTGCAACGGGAAGATGGGGAACGCGGTTGCCCAGTGTGTTGCCGCGCGTAAGGACTGCCGGATTGTCGCGGGTGTCGATACAAACAGCAGTGCTGTTGTCGGTTACCCCGTATTCGCCAGGGCATGTGAGTTTAAAGGCAATGTTGATGTTATCATCGACTTTTCTCACCCGTCGGCGCTCAAAGACTTGCTGGAATACGCCGCTAAGCACAAAACACCTGTAGTAATCGCTACTACAGGGTTGGATGATGCTCAAATTGAACTGCTCCACCGTGCGGCTAAAGAAATTCCTGTTTTTTTTAGTGCCAATATGTCTATTGGTGTAAGCCTGCTCAAAGAGCTTGCTCAAACAGCCGCAAGAGTTTTAGGCAGTAGTTTTGATATTGAAATCGTTGAAATGCACCACAGCCAAAAATTGGATGCACCAAGCGGTACGGCCTTAATGCTTGCAGATGCCATTTCGCAAGAACTCAAGGAGCAGCCTTGCTACGAATATGATCGTCACTTAAAAAGAGAAAAACGCGGCAGCAATGAAATTGGCATTCACGCTGTCCGCGGTGGGACAATAGTGGGGGAACATGATATAATTTTTGCCGGGCATGACGAAATCATTACGCTAAGCCACAGCGCAAGAAGCAAACAAATCTTTGCCTCCGGTGCGGTGAACGCTGCTTTGTTTATAGAAGGCAAACACGCAGGCTTGTATGCAATGAAAGACCTTGTCTCCGGTTAAATTGTTTTTCACCACTGTGAACCTCACTGTTGAAAGGACGGATATAATGAAAACGATTGAGAAAATTACACTCACGCAGGACGTCACCTTGATATCCCTCAACGACTCCCCCGCCGATATAAAATTAATAGCGGAAATCTTTAGCATGACGGCGCAAGCCGGAATTGATGTCGATATGATTTCTCAAACACCGCCAAGCGGCTTGCACTCCAGCCTTTCCTTCACGGTAAACGACGAAGATTTCGGTAAAGTGCTGGAAATAGCCGCCGAACTGCGTCGCTTAAATCCGGAGTTAAAAATTAGCGTTAGCAGCGGTAATGCTAAAATTGCCCTCCTGGGTGAGTCCATGCGTAATCAACCCGGCATAGCCGCAAAAGTTTTCGGCGCCGTTGCCGGCGTCAATGCTGACATCCGAATGATAACCACCTCCGAAACGGATATATCCTTGCTCGTGGTTAAGGCAGATGTTGAAAATGCAGTTGCCGCCATTGAAAAAATGTTCGAATAATTTTTTTAAAAAGCAAATGTCTCGCTACGATATCATCATAGCGAGACATTTTTAAGATTATAGGATACTAGTCTCCCAAAGGTGCACCGGCTGCATCTTTGTTTATAGAACCGGCAAGAATCATAATCCCTTCAATAACGCCCCAAAGACCGGCAGCACCGCACGTTACAACCGTAAGCACAATTTGTAGAATCGCTCTGTTAGTAAAGCCGAGATAGAAATTGTGAACGCCAAAAGCCCCAAGAAAAATACCCAGCAATCCTGCTGTCATTTTAGATTTTTGGCCAGCTTGGGCAGCCTGTGTCAAAGCAACCCCGCAGTTCGTGCATATAGCGGCACCGGGTGCGCTAGGCGCTGCGCAGTTGTGGCAGAAAGCATTCCCCGCCCCTTTTGGTGCGCCGCATTTTACACAAACGACAGCCGCAGCGTCAAGTGGGTTCGCACAGTTTTTACAAAACATAATTCATCCTCCTAAAAAATTTAATCACTAATTTAACCATATTTAATGCTCTGATTAGAAGCATTTATATAAGCTTAAACTGAATTCCAATAAAAGTCAATGATTTTCTTTGCAAAAATACATTTTTCCGGTGCTTTTTCCGCGATATCGACAAATAACTTGAATAAACCATTTGCCACAGCTTGATTCTAAATTTATTATTGTAATATACTTTATTTGTGCAGTTTATAGGGGGTACTCGATGGACATATCCAATTGGCAAGCGTCATTGCCTGACAACACGCCGTTTTCAACAATAAACATGCCGGGCACGCATAACAGCTCTACGCAATTTGTAAATCTTTCACTTTTCAGCCGATGTCAGCATAAAAGCATCCTACAGCAGCTTGAAATGGGTGCGCGTTTACTTGATATCCGTTTGACCCTGGGAGATGAGGGGTTTGCGACGGTTCACGGTATCTCAAATTGCCGTTCTTCAAGAAGCAGAAATTCAGCATTGCTGACATTTGATATGATTTTCAACGATATAAAAACCTTCCTTGAACTTCATCCGACCGAGGCTGTGCTCGTTGGCATCAAAATGGATAGAGGCGAAAACCTTGACATTTTTTTTCCAACTTTTTACAGTAAATTTATTGAAGCGTATTCGACAATTTGGTTTTTGGAGAATCGCATCCCAACCCTGGGCGAATGCCGCGGAAAGCTTGTTTTAATACGGCGTTGTGATTTGGGCCAATCCAACCTTGTTTTTAACGACTCAAACTCGGGATTAAATCTTACTGTAATGAGCAGCCAAGAGGATGCCACTAGCCCCGGCCGGCTTCTCCCCTGCCCGGTTGAAACGATGGATGGTAAATCAACATCTTTTTCTGTCGTTGTTCAAGATGATTTTATGTTGAACCCTATTGCTAAATGGAACAAAGCGGTACAACCAATGTTGGAAAACGCCAAGCCCGACAATAGCACCATGACAATCAACTTCTTAAGCACAGCCGGCTTTCCTTATTTCCCATGCCATAATGCAAGATATGTGAACTCAAAATTCAATAGCTTCAATCTGAAGTCAAAACGGTTTTACGGTTGGCTTGTATTTGATTTTTTAACCGAAAAGCTTGCAGTAAAAACCATCGAGAGTAATTTTTAAGATTATCAAGATAGTTGATTAAAAAAATCCCTATAAGCAAACAGCCGCAAACGACGTGATCGGATCACATCATTTGCGGCTGTGTTTTTCGTCGAACACTAATCGTTTGCGTTGGCAACAAAAAGTTTGCTGTATTTTTTAAATATTGATTTCGTCAGCGGAATATGCGGGCTTTCTCCGCTGATATATTCTTCAAGCAATAGTGGAATGTTGCTTATAAGATGTGTGTTTTGAGGCAAAACACCGAACTCGTCGTAAAAGCGTTCCAGAGAGTTTAACAAGCCCAACATATGTATTGCACTGTCGATGGTCCATGCATATAAGCTTTTTTCGTTTTCAATCAAAGAGAGTAGTATTTTTGATGTAGCCTTTTGCCACAAAATCGAATAAAAGTCAAAGGGCATGCTTTTAATGAAATCCTCATTTATTTCTTCTTTTTGGTTGAAATTAAAGGCATCTTCCAATAATCCGATACGAACATCGGTTTTTTCGCCGATTGCGATCAGTTGCCCCGGATCATAACCTTTGACGGCAAAGTTGAGTTTGTCTTTGAAAGTGTTGATTAACTCAATGGCAGCATCTTTTGTTTTGCCGCCCCCGGAACCTTTTATTTCCAGCACAATCTCCTTTTTATAATTTTTTGACACGAGATATTCGAACATATCAAAAGCTTTTGGTATGTTTGTTGATTGTTGTAGTTTTTGAGAAATAATTTCTCGTATTCTTTTTGAATCGGGTAGAAACAAGGCTCTTTTTCGCAGCCCCGTGTAATACTGCGTCGCATCTGTAATTTCGATGCGTTGAAGTTCTTTATATGTCATAGCGCTAATGTTTTTGTCTAACTTGTTTTGTGTCATGGTCTTCATGTTGCAGTCATGAACCACAACAAGCTGATTGTCACAGGTTAACCGTACATCACACTCAAAACCTTTTAAATGATTGTCCTTTTCCGCTTCGCTCACGATATCAAGAACTGCGTCAAGTGCTTTAATACTATTGTCGACATGGTTGTGCTCAGGGTTTGAAGGGCTGCCGACATTCATTCTGTGCGCAATGAAGAAAAAATTTGGATTAATACTATTTTCCATTGATTGAGTCCTCCTAAACTTCAAAAGGCTTGGCTGTTTGTCTTACAGTTTAATCTTGTGAAAGACCTTCTTGCCTTTTTTAATCATGACACTTCCCTGCTCGAGTTTTTCACGGTTTATGTTAAAGGTAAAATCCGGTACCTTTTCATCATCCACGCAAACGCCGCCTTGTTCAATAAGTCTGCGGGCTTCACCTTTGGATTTAACAAGACCGGCTTTGAGCAAAACATTCAGGATGTTGGCTTGCCCATCTTCAAAATCTCTATCACCTAGTGTGGTTGTCGGCATATTTTCGGCATCTGCATTATTGCCGAAAAGTGACTGTGCCGCTACCTGGGCCTTATTTGCCTCATCCTCACCATGGATAAGCTTCGTTATTTCAAAGGCTAAAATAATTTTTGCCGCATTGATGTCGCTGCCTTCAAGCTTGCTGTATTCTTCAATCTTTTCAACCGGGATGAAGGTCAACATTTTCATGCAGTTAACAACATCGGCATCATCTACATTACGCCAGTACTGGTAGAAGTCATAGGGAGATGTTTTTTCGGGGTCAAGCCAAACAGCACCTTTTTCGGTTTTGCCCATTTTCCGACCATCGCTCGTTTGGAGGAGTTTAAATGTCATACCAAAGGTTTCCCTACTGTCCACCCTACGGTTGAGGTCAACACCGCCAATAATATTGCTCCACTGGTCATCCCCGCCGAGTTGCAGCACGCAGTTATATTCGCGCCCCAGCACAAGAAAGTCGTAGCTTTGCATAATCATGTAGTTCAATTCAAAGAAAGAAAGGCCGGTTTCCATACGTTGCTTGTAACATTCCGCAGCGAGCATTCGATTGACAGAAAAATGAACCCCGATTTCCCTTAAAAACTCTATATAATTGAGGTTTAAGAGCCAATCTGCATTGTTCACCATGATGGCCTTACCGTTTGAAAAATCAACAAGTTTTGCCATTTGTTCTTTAAAGCAGTTGATGTTGTGCTCAATACCTTCTTTGGTGAGCAGTTGACGCATATCGCTCTTGCCGGAAGGGTCCCCGACCATACCGGTGCCTCCCCCAAAAAGAGCAATCGGCACATGACCGGCACGCTGCATATGTGCCATGATCATAATCTGAACAAAGTGACCCACGTGCAGACTGTCTGCTGTGGGGTCAAAGCCAATATAAAATTTAATTTTTTCCTTTGTTAGCAGTTCCTCTACCCTTTTGGCATCGGTCATCTGCGCAATTAGTCCCCGCGCCTGAAGTTCTTCAAAAACATTCATTTCTCATTTTACCTCCTAAAAAAATAAAGCCCCCTGCATAATGCAGAGGGCGGAATAACCGCGTTACCACCTCTAGTTCACCATGCTTTCACAAACACGGCCTCAACAGGTACAAACATACCCTGCGCTTTAACGGGCGCCAACGGCACAGCCTACTATTGTTCAACTGCGCGGCTCGGAGGTGTATTTCACACGACGGTCATGTTCCCTTACAGCAACCGGGAACTCTCTGCGTTTACCCATTGTGATACTCTTTCTCGTCATCGCCATTAATAAGGATTATACCCGAGCGTTTTCCTTTTGTCAATATTTTAAAAATTTATAGCGACTTTAACACGGCTAAAGCCTTTGTCGCATCATTTGTAAAATCCTTCGTATCCGCTTCTATAGAGCAACGTTCACAACCAACGGCTTTAAGGGTGTTGAAAAACGGGACATAATCAAAGCCGTCACCCGGGGCTGGGTAACACCTGGCAACAGGGTTTGCAATGTGGGCATGGATGACTTCACCTTCAAACTGCGCAATTTTGTCCAGAGGGTCGTTGTCAAGATAAACATGATATAAGTCGGCAAGCGTTTTGATGTTGTCACAACCCGTTGCTCGTGCTACAGCCACACCTTCAAGCACCGAATTCAGGCAGTTGCAAACCTGACTGTTGAGCGGTTCAATCGCTATTCTAATACCGTATTCAGATGCTTGCGGGCCGACTATTTCTTTGAGAAAATAAATAATCTGTTTGTGCGCTTCTTCTCTTGTTACGCCGTCCGGTACGCGCCGAGCTCCGCCGCTACCGAACACTGCTGTTTTTATGCCAAGGCGGTTTGCCCTTGCGAGTGCCTTTGCTACATAAGCAGAGATGCTTTTATAATCAACACTTTCGCCAATAAGCTTATACTCGCTGGGTATAAAGCAGTTAGACGCTTCACAAGGAATATCATTTTGCTCTAAGGCCTTTAAAAACTCTTCAAATTCTCTGTCGCTCATAGCGGTAATATTTGTTAGATTGGTTTCGACATAATCAAAGCCCGCGTCTTTTGATACCTTGATTTTTTCTTGATCTGTTCCGATGCATGTTCCGAATTTCATGTTTTTTTGCTCCTTACCCTTTAAAATTGTTTGCCTGTACCAACATTTCCTGTGCGCTATCCAGTTGCAGTTGTGTAACACTGAGTCCGCCAATAATTCTGGCAAGCTCATTTTTTCTGCCTTCCATGTTAAGCTTTTCAACCCTCGTATATGTTTTGCCGTCGTGCACAGATTTGCTTATGCGCAAATGGTTGTCGGCTTGTGCGGCGATTTGCGCCAAATGTGTCACACACACAACCTGCCGACCTTTTGACACTTGCCGCAGTTTCATCGCTACCTTTTGCGCTGCCCTACCGCTTACACCGGCATCAATTTCATCAAATATCAGTGTGCCCACATCGTCTTTCGCGGCAAGCACATTTTTAATTGCAAGCATAATCCTTGACAGCTCACCGCCGGAAGCAATTTTTGCAAGCGGTTTTGGCAGCTCGCCGGTATTGGCGGAGATTAAAAATTCAATTTTATCTGCACCGCTGATGCCATAGCAAACTGTTGATTGTTCTACCACAAACGTTACTGCGGGCATATCCAAATAGTCAAGCTCCGCTTTTATACTCTTTGCAAAGTGGGTACCTGCCGCCCGCCTACTTTCACTTAGTTGTGATGCCAAAGACTCCACTTGCTTTTTCGCCGCTGAAATATGGCCTAACAATTCCCGTCTGCGATCGTCGGAAAGCATAATTTTATCTTTTTCCTCCATGGCCGCTTCAAGGAAGACGATCATTTCTTCCTCTGTATTGCCGTATTTACGAGAAAGCCGATAGAGCACATCCAATCTTTCTTCGATTTGTTCCAGCTCTTGAGGGTTATAGTCAAGGGTTTCAACCGCATCCCTTATTTGCAAAATATACTCGTCAATATCAAAGCTCATTCCACGTATCGTCTGTGCAACTTTTTCAAGCCCGGCATAGTATACCGCCGCCGTATCCAGACAAACGGCCGAAAGCTCAAGTTGCTGGCGCGCTCCGCTGCTGTCTTCCGTACCGTTGAGAATATCGTACGCTTCCCGAAGACGGCTGATGATATTCCCGGCATTTTGATAAAGGTTGCGGCGTGCTGTCAATTCTTCTTGTTCACCTACACAAAGCCCGACCGCTTCAAGTTCATCAATTTGATAATTCAGCAGGTCTAACCGACGTGCCTTTTCCGTTTCATCAAGGTTATTGGCGGCCAGTTCTTTTTCAAACGCACGTAAACGCGAATAAGCCGTTTTATAGGTGTTCAGCAAGGCATCGTTTTCTGCCACGTTGTCAATAAAAACATAATGTCCTTCGGGCGAAAGTAGCGCCTGGTTGTCATGTTGGCCATGAATGTTAATCAGGCAACTGCCTATTTTTTTCAACATTGTTACCGTTGCCGGGGTGCCGTTAATTCTGCAGGTGTTCCGGCCATCGAGGCTGATTGAACGTTGCAACAATAAGGTGTTATCCTCTTGGTTTTCAATGTCATATTCAAGCAGTTGAGCCTTGACGGTGGGATTGATGTCAGCAAAAACAGCGGTCACACGTGCTTGTTCAGCCTCCCTGCGAATTAATTCGCGGGAGGTTCTTTCGCCTAAAATTGCGTTGATGGAATCGATAATAATAGATTTACCCGCACCTGTTTCGCCCGTAAGCACATTCAGGCCACCATTAAACTCAATTTCAGCACTCTCAATAATGGCGATATTCTCTATTTTTAAACTGAGAAGCATTTAATCACCAACCGTTATTTATACAGCAGTCTTTGAATGGCATCTTTCATTTGCGAAGCATAGCCCTCTGTACGGCATAAGGCAAAAATTGTATCATCCCCCGCAAGTGTGCCGACCAATCCGTCCCATTGCATGGAGTCAAAGGCGGCGCAAGCGGCTTGGGCCATGCCTGTGTAGCAACTGATAACGATGGTATTGCCGGCATAGTCGGCGGAAATGACCGATTGACCAAAAATAGCGTTAAACTTTGAAACCAGTTCATCCGAGTCCGTATTGCTTGTCACATAACGGTACTGCCCGTTGGATCCCATCATTTTAATAATTCTCAGCTCATTGATATCTCTGGAAATCGTTGCTTGCGTAACATCAAACCCATTTTCTTTGAGTCGCCGCAACAGTTCCTCCTGTGTCGATATGCTGTGCTCTTCAATCAGCTTTCTAATTAACTCAAGCCTTTTTCTCTTCATCAAATCCAAATCCTTCCGCGTATTATGCGTTCCACTGGACTAATTTGCTATTTAAAACGTCTGTAAACGTGTCTGATTTTATTCGTATAAACTGAGCGAAAGGTTCCGCTTTGCCAATTTTTAAATAACAACCTTCGGGTATGTCAATTGGGTCCTCCCCGTCACAAGAAAAGGAAGCTTCACTGCCCGGTGATGCCTTGACAGTTAACTCGGAATCGGTATTTAAAATAAATGAACGGGCAAAAAGTGAATGAGCACAAATAGGGGTAAGCAAAATACTTTCGAGTGTCGGGTCAACAATCGGGCCGCCGGCGGAAAGAGAATATGCGGTGGAACCCGTAGGTGTTGCAATAATCAACCCATCAGCCACATATTTTGCGATATGCCTGTCATGACATCCTACCGAAAGCTCAACGGGTTTGGTTCTGCCCGCGCGGGAAACGACGGTGTCGTTGATGCAAAACTCACAAGCCAATGTTTGGTCGCCCTTGACAAGACGTGTTTTGAGCATCATACGTTTGTCCACCGAATAATCCCCGCTTAAGAGGTTGCCCAGCAAATGAATCTCATGGCGTTCAAGGCCGGCCATAAAAGCAAGCCTTCCGGCATTGACGCCCAATATCGGTTTACCCCACACAACCGCACTTTTTGCCGCATGAATAATGGTTCCGTCACCACCGATGGTAATCAGAATATCACAGGTCTGAAGCATTTCATCATAAGGCAAAAATTTCGCTTTTGTTTGCGCAAACTGCTCCTTTTCCGCTATATCAAACATGTACTGGGCATTCAGACAATCAAGCTTTTCACACACTTCAAGGGTAACCTCATAAGAATTGTTCCTTGTTAGGTTTGGTTGCAGTGCAAATATCAAGAAACATCACCTCCGTCAAGTTGTATATGCGACAGCTTAACAAGCTCTTCCGCACTGATTTTAGCAAGGTTTTTCGGCATATCCGATTTAATTAAGTGCATTAAATATTCAATGTTTCCTTCGGGCCCCTTTAGTGGCGAATAATCTATATTCAAGATGCTGTAACCGTTGTCAACAGCAAAACCGCCTATTGTTTCAATAACTTCGGTCTGCACGTAGGCATCGCGCACCACACCCTTTTCACCAACATCTTCCCTGTCTGCCTCGAACTGTGGTTTTATAAGGCAAACGGCCTGGGCCCCGTTTTTCAGTAAGGGTAAAAGCACGAGAAGAATCAAACGCAAGGAAATAAAAGCCACATCCACACTTGCAAAATCAACGGGTTCCGGAATCTGCTCACCTGTAACAAAACGAAAATTTGTCCGTTCGAGACTGATAACCCGGTCGTCCGTTCGCAACTTCCAAGCAAGCTGATTGTACCCCGAATCAACAGCATACACTTTTGCCGCGCCGTGGTGCAACATGCAATCCGTAAAGCCACCGGTAGATGCTCCGATATCCAAACAAACATTACCGTCCAACGTTATATCAAACGATTCAATCGCTTTTTGAAGCTTTAAGCCGCCTCTGCTTACAAAGGGATTGCGCGTGCTCCTGATTTCAATTAAATCACTGTCTTTTACCTGAAACCCGGCTTTCGTCTGCTTGTTTCCGTTGAGATAAACAAGACCTGCCATGATGAGTGCCTGCGCTTTTTTGGGCGATGATGTCAGTCCCCGTTCATGGGCAGCGTTGTCAAGCCTCTTCTTCTGATTCATCGCAACCACTCCCCAGAACCGTGCTGACAATCCCCGCTTCATCAAGCCGGTATTTTTCGAGTTGATCTTTTACGGTGGCCTGCTCCACAAAACAATCGTCGACAGCTGTCAAGCAATAAGTACTTGTGCAGCCCGCCTCCAACAGCAGCAGGGCAAATTTTTCCCCAACGCCGGCAGACCGTACACCTTCTTCAAAAAAGAAAATCTGCCTTGCTCCGCTGACAACTTCCAATGCTTTAATGTCGATAGGCTTAATGCAGTTAAGCTTTAATATTTTCACTGCCACCCCGCTGTGCGCAAGCGTTACGGCCGCTGAGCATGCAAAAGAAAAACATCTTCCATACGTTACGATTACCGTTTGAGCGCTTTGATCGCCATAAACGTCAAAATTACCGAACGAAGGCTCAAAATCAGGCGGGAGCCAGGGCTCTTCCCCTCGCGGATAGCGAACTGCAACAACATTTTTTTCATGGTATAAAGCGGTGTTCATCTGGCTCTTAAACTCTGCAAAGCTTGACGGGGCATACACCGTAATATTTGGAATACTATTCATAAACGCTACATCATATATCCCCTGATGCGTTTCACCGTCTTCACCGACAAAACCTGCGCGGTCAACGGCAATGATCATCTTGCTCCCTTGCAAAGCGACATCGTGAAGAAGCTGGTCATAACAACGCTGTAAAAAAGACGAGTAAATAGCGACGACGGGTAGCATTCCATTCTTCGCCAGACCCGAAGCAAACGTTATAGCATGCCCCTCTGCGATGCCGACATCAAAAAAACGGTTGGGAAAGTTTTCTCGAAAATCTTCTAAGCCGGTACCGACTGACATCGCTGCCGTGATGGCGCAAATCCGCTTGTCCTTTTCCGCAACTTCGCACATAAATTCGCCAAACTGCGCAGAAAAGCTCTTGCAGCAGGGAATCGGCTCACCTGTGTTGATATCGAATTTTGCTATGCCATGAAAGCGAGTGGGCGAACGCTCCGCAAAATCATAGCCTTTGCCTTTTATGGTATTAATGTGCACCACCACAGGGTGGCTGACTATTTTTGCGCTTTTAAATGCTTCGGTAAGGTGTTGGATATTGTGGCCGTCAATCGGGCCAATATAACGAAACCCAAGCTCTTCAAACCATGTACTTTTATAAATTGCACTTTTCAGAAATTTTTTGATTTTGAAGATGCCGGTTGCCAAGGGTCGGCCAACCAAAGGGATACTGTTTAGCACGCTTTCAGTTTTTGCTTTAAAACGGTAATACCTCGGTTTTGTGCGGATGGCCGCTAAATATCGAGCCATTGCACCGACATTTTTTGAGATGGACATCTCATTATCATTGACCACAACAATTAACCTGCTTTTTGTTCGCCCGGCATTGTTAAGTGCTTCATACACAAGCCCGCCGGTCATTGAGCCGTCCCCAACAACCGCTACTACAAAGTTGTTCTCTTTTTTCAACGCCTTTGCCTCGGCAACGCCAAGAGCCGCTGAAATAGCAGGCCCGGAATGACCGCTGCAAAAAATATCGTGTTCGCTTTCGCAAGGCTTGGTAAAGCCGGAAAGACCGTCTTTCTCGCGCAGCGTATCAAAACGGTCACCTCGCCCGGTTAGCAGTTTGTGCGTATAGCTTTGATGCCCCACATCCCAGATGATTGGGTCGTGAGGCGAATTAAATACCAGATGAAGGGCTATCGTAAGCTCCACCACACCTAAATTCGACGCAAGATGCCCCCCGCTGCGGGAAACCGATTCAATCAAAAACTCTCTGATTTCCTGCGCAAGGCTATCTAACTCTTTTTTATCTAATTTTTTTAAATCTTTGGGCGACTTTATGTTGCTCAGATATGTAGATTCGCTCATCAAAAGATCCTCACTTTTTGCGTTTTGCCAAACTGTCGGCAAGCTTTTGAAGGTATTGCGCTTGTGCCCCAAAAATTCCCAAGGCACTATTTGCGGCAAGCGTTAAGGCGGTTATCTTATCTTTCGCGGCCTGTGTCCCCATGACACAAACGTATGTGGATTTATGATTGCCTTCATCGCTGCCCACTGGTTTGCCCAAGGTTTCCGCGTCGCCGATAACATCAAGAATATCATCTACCAGCTGGAAGGCAAGACCAAGATTGTGTGCATAGGCCGCCGCTGCCTCGATTTTTTCCTTTTGCGCACCGGCTGCAACACAGCCCAGCACGGCCGAGGCGATGATTAGTTTGCCTGTCTTTTTGAAGTCTGTCTCAAGAAGTTCTTCGAGTTCAACCCGCTTGCCCTCGTTATCAAGATCCATTACTTGCCCGCCGATCATCCCCGCCCAGCCGGCGGCCGCAGATAGTTCTTTACCGGCTTGTAAAACTCTTTCGGGTGGCAGGCCTGCTTGAAAAACAGTTTCAAAAGCAAGCGTTAAAAGCGCATCGCCGGCAAGGAGTGCGCTCGCTTGACCAAAACGAATATGGCAGGCCGGTTTCCCTCGGCGCACATCGTCATCATCCATACACGGTAAATCATCATGAATCAGTGAATAGGCATGAATCATTTCGACAGCACACGCAAAGGCAAGTGCATCTTTCTCTCCATCATTAGCACCGCAAAGCCTGCAAAACTCAAGCGTTAGAATAGGCCGAATACGCTTACCGCCGTTAAAAATGCTGTACCGCATGGCTTCGCAAATAACGCTTTCTTGGGCGGCGGGCAACAGCTTTTCCAACTCATCATTGATCATCCGCGTGTAGCGGTTTGTTCTGCCCGACTCATTGCTCATCGGTTGTTCCCCCGCTCTCAAGCGTTGTCAACTCGACTATCTTTTGTTCTGCTTCATCAAGACAGGTGTTGCAATATACGGCAAGCTTCGTGCCTTCCTCAAAGAGTTTCAGCGTTTCCTCCAAGGGTTTGCTTCCTTCTTCAAGGGCTTCAACAATTTTTTCCAGTTTTTTTATCGATTCCTCATAGGTTTGTTTTTTCATTCCGGCACCATCCAAATCTTTTAGTGTTAAACGATGATTTTTTCAACCGTGCACAAGAGCTTGCCTTTTTCGAGCCTAACCTCAATTTTACCGCCGACATCCGCCTTGGCTGCGTCCTTAAGCAAAACGTCTTTTTTATAAGCCAGTGCATACCCTCTGCCAAGCACTTTAAGGGGACTTAGTGTGTCAAGCTTGCTGCTGAGTACCGTCAGATTGTTCCTGTGGCCCAAAATTGTTGCGCTCACGTACCCATACAGCGATGAAAGGTAGCCGTCGAGCCTTTGACGGTGTGTGTTGACAACCATCACTGGACTTAGAGCGCCCATTGCCGTTTCAAGACTTTTGAGCCGCGTGCGCTGTTGCTGAATGGCCCTTTGGGTCACTTGGGCTGTTTGATACTTTAAGGCAGAAATATAGGTGCGTTGTTCAAATTTATCGGGCACCGCCAGTTCGGCCGCAGCCGACGGCGTGGGTGCCCGTAAATCAGCAACAAAATCGCAAATGGTAAAGTCCGTTTCATGACCGACTGCCGATATAACGGGGATTTCACTGTTTGCTACCGCTCTTGCAACCGTTTCTTCATTAAAAGCCCAGAGTTCTTCAATGGAACCTCCGCCCCTGCCGACAATAAGCACATCTGCATACTTCCCGGCGTTGAAGCGCTTAATGGCATCCACGATTTGCGGCGCGGCTGAACTGCCCTGAACCTGAACCGGGCACATAACAATTTGTGAGATTGGGAAACGGCGTGAAAGAATATTTATAATATCCCGCACCGCGGCACCTGTCGGAGAAGTGATGACGCCGACTCTTTGTGGGTATTTCGGTATCTCCCTTTTTCGGCTTTGGTCAAAAAGACCTTCGCCGGCTAACTTCGTTTTCAGTTGTTCAAAGGCGAGGTTCAATGCGCCCAATCCGTCGGGCTGCATGTCGTCGATATATAGCTGGTACTGACCATCGCGCTCAAAAACGGAAATTCTTCCCCTGGCAATAACGCTCATCCCGTTTTCCGGCTTAAACTTAATGCGCTGGTTCGCCGTGCGGAACATAATAGCTTTTATTGCGGCCTTTTCATCCTTGAGGGTTAAATAGTAATGCCCGGTACGATAGTGATCCGTAAAATTCGATATTTCCCCACAAACAAAGACATTGTTCAAGTTTATATCGCCGTCTATAATTGATTTTATATAGGCATTCAGTTGAGTGACTGAAAGAACCGGAGGTGTCTTCATCCTTACCTCTCCTTACTGTATGGCCTTTTCAAACAGGTGAAAGCTTTCTTTTTTGCAAAACAACCTCTTTTCCGCTGTCAAACAAGGCGGCAGAGGTTGTGTATTTGCCGGTATCAATACCGAGATGTGTCTTCATTTTTTCCCCTCGGCGGTATTTTTACCGGTCTTTTTTTCTTCTTCTTGTGTTTGCTCGGCGCGCGCGACGCTGCCGAGAATGCCGTTAACAAACGGCGCATCATCTTCCGCACCGAACTTTTTGCAAAGTTCAACCGCTTCATTGATAGATACGCTCACCGGCACTTCAGGTATATACATCATTTCGCAAATGGCAAGGCGCAGTATCGCCAAAGCAACTTTTGAAATCCTGCTTATCCGCCAGCCTATTGAATTTTTTTCAATAATCTCGTCAATTTCAAGCAAATTGTTCCAAGCGGTTTTCGCAAGACCTAATGCGTATTCATCATCTTTTATGCGTTCCTGCTCGATATTAATTTCGATAATATCCTCCAACGGCGTTTCCGGATGGAAGGATTTTTCGAAAAGAATTGTAAATGCTTGTTCCCTTGCCTGTCGTCTAGTCATTTTGACGCCCCCATATCAATCAATGATGCTGTGCATTTTTGCTTACAAATATACTCAATAAAAACTCAGGCCTTCTTTTCTTCCTGCTCGTTAAAATCGATACCCGCAATGCTGACATTCACTTTGGTGACCACTCTGCCGGTCATGTTCTGCACAGCATTTTTTACATTACGCTGTACCTCAGCGGCTAAGGTTGGTATTTTTTTATTTTCTTTGATATATATATAGATTTGCAATTTTATATCGTTATCCCCCGACCAAACGCGAACCGACCTCAGTGGGCTTTCGCCCATCTTTAATAAGGAATGCACATCGGGTGGCCGAGCGGCAAACCCCGAAACGCCCTCAACATCCTTCGCCGCATTAAGAGCGATGGACGCAATAACTTCTTCGGATATAACAAGACCGCCTATGTTGTCGTCTTTCTTGTCATTTTTTTCCAATACGCACACCCCTTTCTTAAATATATTATAACACAAAGTAAAAAATACTCAATAACAAAATGAATAATTATAGCCTCTATACATAAATGACATCCCTCGTTTCCCTGCCGTAACATCATCACTTCTTTTTAAAAATGGTTCTCCTAAATTTTAGCCGCGGAATCCTTGAAAATAGAGGGTAATTATGATAGACTGATTTTTAAGTATTTGTATAAATAATTTTACGGAGGTAACACAATAGATGGGAAAGCGGTTGAAGGCAAAAACCGGCGAAAACACTTCTCGACCGAGGCGTTTTTGGGGTGAAAACAAATTTATTTTTCTTGCGTTTATTTTTTCGGCATCCGTGATGCTATTCGTTTATTACTGTTTTGGTTTGTTCCCGTTCAGCAACGTAACTATATTAAGAATGGATTTATACCATCAGTACGGCCCCTTGTTTGCCGAACTGTATGAAAGAATTGTTGGCTTAAGGAGCCTGCTGTATTCCTGGAACTCCGGGCTTGGCAGTAGCTTTCTCGGCAACTTTTCCAATTACCTTTCCAGTCCGCTGTCCTCTATTATTTTACTGTTTGGTCACAAAAATATACCCGAGGCAGTTGCTACCATCATCCTCCTCAAGGGCGCTTTCGCCAGTGCAACCTTCGCTTATTACTTAAAACGTAGCCAAGGTCATAACGACTATTCCATTTCCGCATTCGGCCTTCTTTACTCCTTCTGCGGTTTTTTCATTGCATATTACTGGAACGTCATGTGGCTTGATGCCATGGTGCTGTTCCCACTGGCAATGCTTGGCATTGAATTAATTATTAAAGAAAAAAAGTTTGGTCTTTTTGTTTTCGCCCTTACAATGACCATGCTGACAAATTATTACATGGCCTATATGCTCTGCCTATTTTCGATTTTATTTTATCTTGTCAGCTATTTCGGAAAATATTCATTTACGAGCCTTTATGACAGCATCAACAAAGATAGCGATGCCTATATAACGGTCAAACCATCTTTTTGGAAACGATTAAGGCATTCGCGGTTTTTGGGTAGCGGCATAACGTTCGCATTGAGCGGGCTGCTTGCTTTGGGGCTTGCCGCTGCACTGCTGTTACCGGTATATTTTATACTCAAAGCCAGTTCAGCCACCGATAATTCTATGCCGACAACATTCACCTCCTATTACAAAATATTCGACTTTTTGGCAAACCATCTTGCGAGTGTTGAACCGACAATCCGCAGCAGCGGCAAAGACGTTTTGCCAAACATTTCTTCCGGGATCGCAACCATTCTGCTGGTGCCTTTATACCTGTTCACAAAGTCTATCAGCATAAAAGAAAAAGCCGCTTACGTTGGGCTGTTGGGCTTCCTCTATTTCAGCTTCAACATAAACTATGCAAATTTCGTATGGCACGCATTTCATTTCCCAAACGACCTACCCTATCGGTTTTCTTTCATGTACTCCTTCATTCTGCTAATTATCGCCTATAAGGCTTTTGTTCGATTGAAAGAATTTACAGCGAAAGAAATCCTCAGCGTCGGCATTGCGGTTGTTTTTGCCATCGTCCTTATACAAGAAATCGGCTCAAAGAATGTAAATGACATCACCGTCATTGCCGGCATTTCGTTTGTTGTGCTTTACACGATGCTTTTCGCGATGCAAAGCCGCGGCAAATTCCCGGCGGCGGCATTCACTTTGTTGATTTTATGTAGTTTTACAGCCGAAGTGTGCATCACGGATACGGAACATTTTTCCATGAGCCAAAAGAAGGCGGATTACACACAGGACCTCGCCGATTTTCAGACGATCAAGACGAAGCTTGATGAATATGACGGTGGCTTTTACAGAATGGAGCTCACATCACTCAGAACAAGGATGGACCCGTGCTGGTACGATTACAACGGGGTTTCCACGTTTTCTTCCATGGCGTATGAAAAGGTTGCAAATTTGCAGAGCAAACTTGGCATGTCAAGCAATTATATCAACAGTTATACCTATAACTCACAAACCCCCGTTTATAACGCCATGCATGCGCTCAAGTATATTGTGAACAACAAAGAAAATATCGAGATGAACCCTATATTCTACAACTCACTTTTCAGTAAAGATAAGTTCACCGCCTATGAAAACCTGTATTCACTCCCCATTGCCTATTGCGCCGACGCGGCCGTGCTCGACTGGGAGCACACGGTTGACAATCCTTTTCTTGTTCAGGCAGATTATTTCACCAAGGCAACCGGTGCCGAAAATCCTTTTACACAACTGCCGATAACCGATGCAGAGTACATGAATGTGGATGAAATCTATTCCGGTTATGACTCCGGTGAGTTTTATTTTTACAGAACGACGCCCGACAGTGATGCGACCGTGACATTCATATTAACTCCTGAAGAAACTCAAAGTTACTATATCAATGTAAAATCTTCTCATGTGGAAGATATTATAGTCTCCGGCAACAATTCGGTTCTCACGCACAACAACGACCGCGGTGCGATTATTGATATCGGCATACGCGAGGTTGGTGAAGAGATACGCGTGGAGCTTCCGATTTCCGAAGGAAATTCGGGGAATATCAGCTTGTATGCCTATGGCCTTGATACCGCGAAGTTTGCGGAAGGTTATAACAAACTAAAAACGGGAGAACTTGCCGTAACAACATTTGAAGACACGCATATTGTTGGCACAGTTTATGCACCAAAAGGCAACATCCTTTACACCTCGATCCCCTATGACGAGGGATGGACCGTTACCGTCAACGGGGAGAAAGTCAACAACGCTCAGCTTCTCAAAATCGGTGATGCATTGCTTGGTATTCCGCTGGACAAAGAAGGGGCGAATACCATTGAGCTCAAGTTTGTGCCAAAGGGCTTTTACCAAGGGCTTTACATTTCGACTGTTACACTGTTTGCATTGATGCTCTTCCTGCTTGTCAGAAAAATATTCCGTCGACTGGACGAAAAGAACCGTGATTATCCACAATCCTTTGCCGATTTCCCGGATATTCCACCCATTGAGCCCGGGAGCTTTAATTACGACGGATTTGGCTTAGACACGCAGGAAAATCCGGATATTACCAAGATACAGGAAACCTGGCCCAGAGAATACGATGAGCCTGTCTTGCAACGCCCGGATACCGAACAGCCAAAACCCAGGGAAATCATTGAAGAAGATTTGGACATTATTATCGAACAAGCAAACGATGAATAGCACCCGGCACTTAATCGAGTAGAAGGCTACCCATTAATTGAGTAGCCGTCCTCTCACACCACCGT
>CAZMSM010000015.1:0-40505 GCA_964568955.1 uncultured Eubacteriales bacterium
CGTCTATTTAAAGGGGTTTTGTGGGCTTTTTTCATTTTTGCCTGTTAAAGAAAGGTTGATTGTCAATCCTTTCTTAGTACTATTATATAAAATTAAGCGGCTAAGCAAAAAGCTCAAACCGCTTGATTTGTTAAATAATCTGTTTCAATATTTCTCGAAAATTTTTAAATCTTCACCAGCCCGGTTGCCTGGTCGAGGATAGATTTATAGTTTGCCTCATCAGCAATTATTCCTGCATCAACAGAGTCGAAATTTCCATCTCCGTTCAAATCCCCTGCTTTAATAAAGATGGCATCGGTAACCGGGTTCCATACAGTTTTATAGTTTTCAATATCAACCAAGACTCCGGCGTCCATACTGTCAATATTGCCATCGCCGTTAACATCACCGAATATAATGATAATAAAGGTCTGAATAACGTTTTGCGACACTTTATCAACGACTTCAACTTTTGTTCCCGTGCCAAACCCTTGGGTCGTTGGGGTAACAACAAGCTTGGCATTGCCAGTTAATGTAATAAAATCATCTTCAAATTCTTCTCGAGTGATACCGGCTTTCAGACCGTAAATGAGATTTTCTGTGGAATCGACGACGGTTGTTGCGCCCGGTTGAGCCACTAGTTGCGGTAGAGCAACCCAAGCTGCATACAGCGTTGCATCGTTGGCAGGAAAGCTGAAATCGGTAAGTGGTTGTGTCGCCCCCGGTGTCAATGCCCAACCGAGGAAGTCAAAACCCTGCTTTACAATATCACCTTGATCGGGCAGTAGAAGTGAAGCGTTGAAATGACCGGTTTGAGGGCTTGGGGCTGTGCCTGTACCACCGTTTATATCAAAGGTCATGGTATATTCGATGGCATTCCACTGTGCGATATAAGTCGTATCTATCGACGGAACAGTTGACGGTAAGGGAGGTGACCAACCGGAGAAGGCATAGCCTGTTTGGCTTACATTTGGAGCAACAAGTGCCGTGCCGACCTCCATGGCTGTTGGCTCGGTACCGCCGATGCCGCCGTTGGCATGAAAGGTGATATTCGATGTGACATCCCACTTTGCATAAAGAGTTACATCGTTTGTGCCGATACTGAAATTGGATGTGTTTTGATAAGCAACATTACCCGTGGGAGATGTGGCCCAACCTAAAAACGGCCTGCCGGGTTTTGTGTATGTGTTTGATTTGATGGCAGCTGTCGAATTTTTTGAAATAAATTGAGGAATCATCTCGCCTGCACCACCATTGGCATCAAAAAATATTTGTGCTTTTGTAAGATCTGCCTCGGTAACATTGTAGCTTGAATAGGTGCCATTTACGTCAAGATCATAAATACGAAAACCCGGATTTCCGTCGTTGTAGGAGTTGAGTGTGGCACCTTTAGAAAAACCGATATCGATGCCGTCCGCTGTCGTGCTGACAAAAGAATTCTTATGATCATGCCCATAATATGTGCCGAGCATATTGCCATACGCTACCCAAGATTCATAGAGTGTTTTGCTGCCGTATGTTGGCGACGACCTATGTTCCGTACTCTCATAGGTTGATAGGTTTGCGGGGCATGGCCCTTCCTTGTATATCTCCTTTACAGTTGTAGCGACACCGGATTTTGCCCAGTTAATCCGTGAAGGCTGCAACCAATAGAGTTTGCCACTGAATGGTTTACCATTGCCAAAAAACGAAACTTTTGTGCTGTTATAAATTGTTGTCATACACTTAGCGTATACATCGGGTACGATTATATGCTGATACCATAGGGAGGGAACATTCGGGTATTGTATGCTTCGTTGTATATAGTAGTCGATTTGATTGGTGTATGGGCAATCGTAACCGCCGCCCGGTGCATAAGTGCCCGAATCCATCAAATAAACTTGAAAGGCGGGTGCCCCGCTTGTCTGCCCATTTGGGTAAATCGGGATAAGGCCGCTACCGACTCCGGTTAGTGGCTCAACGTCATGGTCAACCGCATTATTGCCTCCGTGTGAAATATAATAAGCATATTGATCCGTCTTGTTGATAGCGCCTTCGTCATCATGATTGCCGAAAGTAACGGCATATTTTGTGTTTGAGTCTAATAACGGCTGAAGGAACTGGCTGGCGGAAGATTTAAACGCAGACTCCGAAAGCCCACCGGTGACATTGTCACCGATAAAGACAACAAGATCGGGCTTATACCTTGCTATGGCATTCGTTATCATAGCAATAACCCTGCTGTTGACATTACTGCCATCTTGAATATCGTTCAAGGACATGACCCTAAACTTTCCGCTTGAGTTAAACTCAAATGCCCCGGTGTATGACGCCGAAACCACTATGTTCGTTAAAGGGAACATAGTAAGCATCATCGCAACGGTTAAAAAAAGACTTAAAAGACGCTTATGGATTCTCATATCAACCTCCGATTTTATGGACTTGATTTTTTGTCAAGCCGGTTGCTTGGTCGAGGATGGATTTATAGTTTGCCTCATCAACAATTATTCCTGCATCAACAGAGTCAAAATTTCCGTCTCCGTTCAAATCCCCTGCCTTAATAAAGGCTGCCTCGGTAACCGAGTCCCATACCGTTTTATAGTTTTCAATGTCGACCAAGACTCCTGCGTCCATGCCATCGATATTCCCATCACCGTTTACATCACCAAAAATAACAATGGTAAAGGTTTCGATAATATTCTGCGTCTCATTGTCAACAACGTCAACCTTTGTTCCCGTGCCAAACCCGCCGGTCGTTGGGGTAATAACAAGCATTGCATTGCCACTTAATATAATAAAGTCGTTTTCGAACTCTTCCTGTGTGATTTTAGCTTTCAAACCGTAAATCAAGTTATCCGTAACATCGACGACGGTTGTTGCGCCGGTTTGAGCTGTTAGCTGAGGTAGAGCCGCCACCCAAACAGCATACAAGGTTGCGTTGTTGGCAGGAATACTGAAATTGGCAAGCGGTATTAAAGCATCCGGAGTTAACGCCCAACCGAGGAAGTCAAAGCCCGGCTTTACAATATTGCCTTGATCGGGCAGTGGGGCCGCGGAGTTGAAATGACCGGTTTGAGGGCTCGGAACTGTGCCTGTCCCACCGTTTGCATCAAAGGTTATGGTGTAGCTGTTTATGCTCCACAGGGCCGTATAGACTGTCTCCGTAGCAGGTACCTTTGCCGGCAGCGTCGGGCTCCAACCCGCAAAAGTGTGCCCCTCCTTGGTAACCGTAGGGGCTATCAAGGCGGATTGGTAGGGTATGAGCGTAACCGTACCACCGTTGCCGCCATCGGCGTTAAAAGTGATAGCAACCATGCCGGGGGTCCATTGTGCAATATAAGTCGTATTAGCCGCCGGAACACGCGCCGGTACTGTGGGCGACCAGCCGGCGAAATCGTAACCTACCCTTGTAACCACAGGAGGGGTAAGCAACGAATCAAAAGCAAACATCGCACTTGTGCTACCACTGCCACCAGCCGCCTCAAAGGTTATCCTGTATGAGTTTACAGACCATTGTGCTGTATACGTTGTGTTTGCTGCGGGGGCGGTTGAAGGGACAACCGGCGACCAGCCTATAAAGGTGTGCCCGGTTTTTTCGACAATCGGCACAGACAATGGTGCCCCCATCTCGTACACACCGCTTGTTCCCCCGGTACCGCCGTTTGCATCAAAGACGATGGCGAAGACACTCGTCGTCCACTGTGCCGTATAAGTGGCATTTGCCGCAGGAGCAGTCACCGGCACTGCGGGGGTCCATCCTGTAAAAATGAAACCGGGTTTGGACACAACAGGCGGGGTGAGCAAACTATCAAATGCCAGCAGGGATGTGATGCCACCGGTACCACCGTTTGCATCAAACGTTATTGTATATTCCATGGCACTCCACTGTGCCACGTATGTTGTATTCCCTGCCGGAACCGTTTCAGGCGGGACGGGTAGCCAACCGGCAAAACTATAGCCTGTTTTCATTACAGCGGGGGGTGTAAGGGTTGCTCCATACTGCTGCGCACCGCTTGTTCCGCCTACGCCGCCACCGGCATCAAAATGAATGATATAACTCATCGCGCTCCACTGGGCGACATAGGTAGTGTTTGCCCCCGGCACCTCACTTGGCACTTCGGGTGACCAGCCAAGGAATGTATAGTTTTCCCTCTCAAGCGTTGGCGCAACAAGGGGTGTTCCATACGGCATCAACTCGCTTGTCGCACCGGTACTGTCGTTCGGGTCAAATGTAATGGTATAACTGTTTAAGTCCCATTGCGCGGTATAGGTTGTATTTTCTGCAGGAACGGTCGACGGGACTTCCGGCGACCACCCGGTAAAGCTGTGACCGACTTTTGTAACAGTAGGGGCATTAAGTGCCGTTGCATAGCGCACGAAAGCGCTTGCACCGCCTTCACCGCCGTCGGCATCAAAGGCAATTAAATAATCATTGGCAGACCAGACAGCATAGAATGAAACGACGCCGTTGGGTTGTGCTGTCAGATTGATTATCGATTGCTCGTTTACAAAATCAGCTGCCGCTGCACCGGAATCAGTTGACCAGCCCAGGAAAGTGTTGCCAACTTTTGAATATCCGTTATTCGTCAGGCTTTTTGCAGTATCGTAAATGTGTGATGAACTTGCCGTGCTACCGTAAGAACTACCGTTGCCGTTATAGTTAACCGTATAAGTGTTGGGTACCCACTGAGCAGTGTAGGTCGTATCCACCGAGGGAACAGTTGCCGGCAATGGCGGTGACCACGAAAACGTATACCCTGTTTTGGTTACATTCGGAGCAACAAGTGGCGTGCCGACATCCATGAGCGTTGGCCCGACGCCACCGATGCCGCCGTTGGCATCAAAGGTGACAGTTGAGGAGGCCCCCCACTTTGCGTAAAGGGTGACGTCATTCGAACCAATGCTATAATTGCCTGTGTTTTGATAGGCAACATTGCTCGTCGGAGATGTTGCCCAACCTAAAAATGGCGCACCGTTTTTAGAATAAGCGTTGGCTTTAATAGCAACTGTCGAGTTTTTCGGAGCGAACTGAGGGAACATCTCCCCCGTGCCGCCGTTCGCGTCAAAAAATATTTGCGCTTTCTTAAGGTCTGCCTCCGTGACATTATAGCTTGAATAGCTACCGTTTACGTCAAGATCATATATACGAAACCCCGGGTTCCCATCGTTGTAGGAATGGAGTGTGGCGCCTTTTGAAAAACCGATATCGATTCCATCTGCTGTGGTGCTGACAAAAGAGTTTTTATGATCATGCCCGTAATATGTGCCGAGCATATTGCCGTAAGCTACCCAAGATTCATAGAGCGTTTTGCTGCCGTATGTTGGCGATGACCTGTGTGCCGTACTTTGATAGGTTGTTAGATTTGCGGGGCATGGCCCTTCTTTATAAATTTCGGATAAAGTCGTAGCAACACCGGACTTTGCCCAGTTAATGCGTGAGGACTGTAGCCAATAGGTGTTGCTGCTAAAGGGCGAGCCATTACCCTTAAAAGAAACAGCGCTACCATTGTTTGTTGTCGTCATACATTCACTGTATACATCCGGTACGATTATATGTTGGTACCATAACGAAGGAACAGTCGGATATTGGATGCTTCGTTGTATGTAGTAGTCAATTTGATTGGTATATGGGCAATCATAACCTCCACCCGATGCATACGTGCCGGAATCCATCAAATAAACTTGAAAAGCAGGGGTCCCGCTTGTCTGTCCATTTTGGTAAATCGGGATAACGCCACTACCGACGCCGGTTAATGCCTCAACGTCATGGTCAACCGCATTGTTGCCACCGTGTGAAATATAGTAGTCGTATTGTGCCGGTTTTTTGATAGTGCCTTCGTCATCGTGATTGCCAAAAGTAACGGCATATTTTGTGTTCGAATCTAATAACGGCTGAAGAAACTGGTTAACGGAAGACTTGAATAGGGTTGATGTTAATCCACCGGTAACGTTATCGCCGATAAAGACGACAAGATCGGGGCTGTACCTTGCTATGGCGTTGGTTATCATAGCAATAACCCTGCGATCAACAATACTATTGTCTTGAATATCGTTCAAGGACATGACCCTAAACTTTCCGCTTGAGTTAAACTGAAATGCACCGGTGTATGACGCCGAAGCCCCCATATTCGTTAAAGGGAACATCGCGAGCACCATTGCCACCGTTAAAAAAAGACTTAAAATGCGCTTTTTGATTTTCATATTAACCTCCGAATTTGTTAACATAATTGTTGAATAATGTCGTATATTTACAACTATACACCTTTATTATACAACATAAAGATATTTTTTTATAACATATTTGAAATATAGTAAAAATAGTCTTTTTACGCCGAAAAATACACGGCCGCAAGGTTTCCCTTACGGCCGTAGTTTGTTTGCTATTGTTCCAATGCAGTGCTTTTACCGCAGGAATCCCAAGGGTTGGTTAGCCTTGCATGGTTTGATCAATGATAATAACATCATGCAGTGCCGCGGTAATAACATTAAGGTCAAACGCATCAACATTACCGTCCCCGGTCAAATCCGCTGCAAACTTGAACGCGGAATCGGCGGCAAACGAACTCTGGTAAGAGGATAGCCGGCCTACTGTTTGGGCATCAGTTGCGGTAACGAGACCATCGCCGTCGACATCACCAAAAATAACGATATAGTAAGTTTCAAGCACCTCGGTTGTTTGTTTGTCTATCAGCTCAACCTTTGTGCCCGTTCCGAATGCATCGGCATGATAGGTTATGCGAAGCTCGCCGTCACCCAGTATTTGAACATAATCATTCAAAAACACGCTTTCGGCTATGCCTTGCTCGAGCCCATAAATAAATGCTTTGCCCCGGTCAACTACTGTTGAAGAACCAGTCTTTGCGACAAGAGAAACCGGTATGCGCCTCCATACTGCGTAAAGAGTTGCATTGGCCGATGGGAACGTATAACTTGACAGTGCCGATGAAGCCAATGGCGATGTTGCCCAACCAAGGAAATCATAGTGCTGCCTTGACAGGTCCCCCTGCCCGGGAAGTGAGGCTGCAAAACCGAATTCACCCGTTTGATCAGCAGGAGGGGTGCCGGTGCCGCCGTTGAGACTGAATGTAACAGTAACATTACTGCCCGGTACATAAATGGCAAATAAGAGTGTTGTGGATGTAGCAGGAACTTGATAGGACCAAAAACCCGTTGTGGCCGTTTGGTCTGTATTCCAGCCAACAAAGGTATGCCCGGCTTTCGAATACGCATTGTATTCCGATAAGTCAACGGTTGCGTCGACTTGTGTTTGGATTTGTGTGGCTATCGGGCCTTCACCGCCGTTTGAGAATAATGTTATTGTATGGGAGTTCGGCACCCAAATAGCATAAAGAGTTGAATTTGCGGTCTGTACATTGTAAACAATAAGTTGGTCAGCCAGGACAGCGTTCGCCGTTATCGCCCATCCGCCAAAGGTATATCCGGCTTTTGTATAACCGGTCATGCTCACATCAATCGATGTTCCGGAAGCTGCTGTAATTGGAGCCGGAGGCGTACCGCTACCGCCGTTGAGGCTAAAGCTGACCGTGTAATTTCTCGCCCGCCACACAGCGTAAAGCGTGGCGCCGTCTTCGGGGATTGCAAACGAGCTCAGGGGCGCTGTGGCGTCGGCTGTCGTGTTCCAACCAAGGAATGTAAATCCGGGTTTCACGTTGGAATAACCGCTAGTCGGCAGCATAACCGGCGTGCCGAAGACGTTGGTAACGGATTGCGGAGGAGCACCCGTTCCGCCGTTAAGATCAAAAATCACTGTGTAAGAGTTTATTGACCACGAAGCGGTAAGTGTTTGAGCGGTGGTTAGTTGCATAACAGTGTCCCCATAAATGCGGACATTGGTTGAAGTAAACCATCCATTGAAGGTATAGCCGGTTAAAACCGGAATTGGGAAGCCGAGCGTACCCTCTTCGTAAGTACCGCTGTAACTGACCGAAGAATTTTGGGTGCCGCCGATTTCATTAATCTTTCCACCGGTTGGGTCAAAGGATACAACATATTGGATCGGTGTCCACTTAACATAAAAAGTTGAGTTGGATGCCTCCATTTGGTAAGGCCAGTCAACAACCTCTGTAAGCTGTTCGTTCTTTGACCAGCCGACAAAAGTGAATCCGGTTTTTGTCGGCGCAGTCGGGGCTGTAATACTCTCACCAAACTTTGTGGTTATCGGGTTAATGCCTTCGACACCGCTGAAAGTAATGGTATAGCTGTTCCTGGTGTAATACAGCCTAAGGGTTAAATTGCCATCACCCGTTATGATACCGGCAAAAACATTGCCAGTATGCCCCGGGTTGGATGTAAAGCCCGGTATATCCTGCCATTGGGCCAAGCCGAGGCCACCGGTCGTACCGGTTTGTGTCGTTGTGTGACCAAGGCTGTATGATTGACCGCTGATACTTTGTAGGTACTGTTCGACTTTAAATTCGGTACCTGCGGCAGGAACCCAAACGGCATACAAAGTTGCCCCGGTTGTCTGCATGGTAAACGTGCTTGCGTTATCATACTCTTTGCCGCCTGCGGGTGTGTTTGACCAACCGACAAAGCTATAGCCACCTCTGATAAAGCTATTGTTGCTCAGGGTCGCGCTTGAACCGAAGAGTATGCTCTGAGACGGCATTGTGCCGCTTGTTGCTCCGTTGCCGCTAAATACGACATTATAGGCGTTTGCGCTCCATTGTGCGGTGACAGTCAGGTTGCCCGCCGGAACGGTTGAAGGAAGCAGTGGCGACCAGCCGTTAAAAGTGAAACCCACTTTAACCGGATTTGTCGGAGGAGCAATACTTGTCCCATATTTTCCGCTGATAGCGGTTACGGAAGAACCCCCGCTTGAATTAAACGAAACAAGATAGTTTATCCTGTTGTAATACACACGAAGAACCAAACTGCCATTGCCGATGATCAGCCCGGAACTAAAGGATGAAGGATGTGTTGTGTTTGAATTAAATCCCTGATAAGTCTTATATAGAGCAACACCGATTGCCGCTGTCGTGCCTATTTGCGTTGTGGTCTCATAAAGGCTATAACCGCCAATTAAATTTTCTTGGTAATGCTCCACTTTATAAGTTGTATTGGAATTCGGTTGCCAAACAGCATACAGGATGACCGTCTCACCGTTGTTTGCGGTAAGGTTGGAAACGCTTGCGCCGGTTTCGAAGGTAGCTGTGCCGGTACTCGCTGAAAGTGCCCACCCAAGGAAAGCATACCCCGAGCGAATCGGCTCTGCCGAAGGAATAATAAAGCTGACATCATAAACCGCGGCGTTGGGTGCCGGGGCAGACGAACCGCCATTGGCATTGTAGTTAACCGAGTAAACGATGGGATCCCATTTGGCATAAAGCCCCGTGCCCTGGGTGTTCATGGTATAGCTTGCGCCATTGCTAAACGCAGTTACCCCGCTTGGCGTATTTGCCCACCCGATGAAAATATAGCCTGTTCTGGCAAATGCATTCACATTAAGATTGCCCGTTTGCCCGAAGGGCAGGTTTTGTGCTGGCATGAACCCCGATACACCGGGTGCGTTTGGATAGAACGTAATTGCATAAGTACCGGCGTCCCACACGGCATACAGCGTTTTATCCTCCGACATGGTCATGTTGAAAATGGCGCCGTCAGTGTAGGCAACAGTGCCGGCATCGGCATTGCTCTGTGTTGTTGCCCACCCTTTAAAAGCCTTACCGGTCAAGGTAAAATTGTTCACACTCAGAGGAGCATTTGAAAGATAAGCGATAGGCTGATTAGCCATCACACCTGCACCACCGTTGGCGTTAAACACGATGTTGTAGATCGTCGGTGCCCACACAGCGTACAAGGTAATACTGCCTTGCGGCTGTGTTACAAGGTTGCTTACACTTTGTTGATTTAGGTATACCGGCGCAGTGTCCGTCGGGCTTGTTCCCCAGCCGGTAAATGTATAGCCGGTTTTGGCGAACCCGTTGTTGTTAAGCGTTTTTGGGGTATCGTATACATGCGCAGAGTCTATCGTTGTGCCCCCGGTGCTGCCGTTGCCGTTATATACAACGGTATAGTTGTTGGCACTCCATTTCGCATAAAGGGTAACACTGTTTTCGCCCATGGGGAAACTGCCGTTGTTTTCAAAGACCATCGCACCCCCGGCAGTTGTTGCCCAACCGGCAAATGTATAGCCGCTTTTGCTGAAAGTGTTTGCTACCAGATTTGCCGTGGTGCCGGCTTCGATGTTTTGAAGCGCCATTGTCCCCGTGCCACCGTTGTTGTCAAAGGTTACGGTGTTGTTTTTGAACACAAGGTTGTTTACGGCAGTTTGTAGCTGCTCGGCACAATAATCAATGTAAGGTTGGTACAGCACATTGTAGTTTTCGTTTTTTGCCGCAACGGCCGCATTATATGCTTCCTCAAGTGCTGTTTTGCTTGCTAATGTATAATAATTATATTGCCCTGCCTTCCAGTTTCGAAGTTTTGGACTGAAACCGATATCCCCGCTTGCGACAGCATTAATAATGGTGTTAAGCGGGCTGACTGCGGAATTATAAAAAGTATTCCCCATACCCGTTGACAGAGTTTGCGATGTACGGTTGGAGTAATTACCACCCGCGAGGACAAGGCTCGTATAATATCCACTGAGTTGGTTCACCGATGCATCGATTTGTGTTTGATCGGCACTTGGCTGATGCATACTCTTCCATGCATTGTCGCTGGCGTCCGAAAACGGATTCCACCCTGCCGAATAATACCAACTTTGCGGGTTTTTACCCTTGTTTGTATTCGAGATACCGCCATTTAGCGGGTCTGAACCGTTCGCGGTTACGATTGTTGTAACATTGTTTGTGCCGGCCACTGTTTTTGTTGTTACGCCGATGCCTGTATTTAACGTCGAGCGTAATACGGCTTTGGTTACACGCACAATTTCTACCGTTACCGCGTGGTAGTATTGCATATAGTTTGGTGATATGCCCGGCGACCCTTTGTTTCCCTTTGCGGTCCATTGTGTCACCAGCGTATAGTTGCCGGCAGCACCCGTGCCGTAAAGAGTTGATTGAGTTTGCATTCCTTTGTTGAGGAACAAACCGCCTGATGCGACGGTGCCATCAACCGGTCCTGTTGGATTAAGAGCCGCTAATGCTCCTGCGTTGCTCGCCCCTAATACATTGCCGGTTTCACCTTCGTAGCCGACATCGCCGTCACGAACATGGATGGTTTCATACGTTAAATCACGCGCACTGTTTGTCGATCGTGAATCGCCGTGAATAAAAAAGTGCATCCTAAGGTTATTGGATTCCAATGTCTGCAAGCTGGTATCGAGGAATACGGTCGTTTTTGCCCTGTCGGGATCGCCACTGGAATAAGGGGTAACACCATTTGCAATATATTGGTCATAAGCTGGTTTATGAGGAGGGTCCGCTATCAACATCGTTTTCTTCGGTATTGTGGTATCCCCGTCGTGAACCCTCGAATTCGAAGAGAAATCAAAGTAACCGGAGCTGTATTCGTTGCCGCTGTTTGCCTCTCGGGCGATGGTATTGCCATAAACACCTTTACCAAGGATTCTTGAAACATACTGAACGTCAGCTGCATTTCTGGTTTGTGTATCGTAGGCGGAGGCGAATGCCCAAACGCCCGCGGGGAAAATGATGTTTTCAATAAAAGAATAGCCGTTGGTGACATAGGTGTCTGTAACGGCTACACCGGTGTACGGACTTGTCCACACATAAGTATAGGTAATGGCAATCTTCATTGTGTTGCCTGCGTTCGCCGTTCCGCCTCTTATCTCCCAAGCGGCGGATGTGGTGTTGTTAAGTCCCCCTACTGTCAAGATGGGGGATGTGCTAGCACCCGTAATCGCTACTGAAACAATGTTAACGGGCACGGATGATGTAAATGCAAATGCCGGCCACTCCGGTGTTTCACCGGCATACGCTTGTGAAGCGTATGCGCCTGTTATATACGGCACGCCGGAAGGAGTCGCCTTTTTTATGGTTGTTCCGCTACCCATGGTATCATCGGACGCACCAACTCTGATAACGTCCGTAACATCCAAGGTCACGTCGGGCGCAGGCCTGCGAAATTCAGAAGAATTAAACGCTGTTACCGCTTGTGATTGCGCACCGGCAGCCATTGACCCAAACCCAATACTGCAGCTGGTAACCATTATGGTCATAACCATTAGCATGCTGAGAAACCTTTTTGATTTGCTCATAAAATAACCTCCATAAATATGATCATTACAATCTGTAAAGTCAAGTGGATAATCCTATAGTAATCCATATATAAAGTAGCACATAGCAACCAATATGTCAAACTATTTCAATAATATATGTTTCTCTTAAACGCCTCAAAGAATCTTTAATAGTAAGAATAAACCGCTTTACCGAATAGCTGTCATATTTTTGATTGAAATAGTTAATAATAATTGGTATAATACCGGTACCTGAGAGAAGAAAGGTCGTTTTGAACAATGGATGGAAAAACTTTTTATATCACAACGCCGATTTATTACCCTTCCGACAAACTCCATATCGGGCATAGCTATACGACCGTTGCTGCGGACGCAATGGCACGATACAAGCGTATGAGAGGTTACGATGTGATGTTTTTGACCGGTACGGATGAGCACGGGCAAAAAATCGAGGATAAAGCCAACGAAGCGGGTGTTACGCCCAAAGAATATGTTGACAACATCGTTTCGGGCATACTGGATCTATGGAAACTCATGAACATCAGCAACGACAGATTTATTCGTACAACCGATGTTTCCCACGAGGCAGCCGTTCAAAAAATCTTTAAAAAGCTTTATGACAAAGGCGACATCTATTTGGGTAAGTACGAAGGCACCTACTGCAAGCCATGCGAATCTTTTTGGACACAAACGCAACTCGTTGAGGATAAATGCCCCGATTGTGGCGCAGCTGTCGCTAAAGCGCAAGAAGACGCCTATTTTTTCAGGCTCTCGGCGTATGCGGATCGTCTGTTGGAATATTACGAAGCCCATCCTGATTTTATTGAGCCACGTAGCCGTTTGCACGAAATGGTCAATAACTTTATTAAGCCCGGGTTGGAGGATTTATGTGTGTCACGCACCACCTTCAAATGGGGGGTCCCCGTTTCCTTCAACAAAGACCATGTTGTGTATGTCTGGGTTGATGCTTTGTCAAATTATATTACAGCCCTGGGTTATGCATCAGAAGATAACAGTTTATATAAAAAGTACTGGCCGGCAAATGTTCAACTTGTGGGCAAAGAAATTGTTCGCTTTCACACAATCATATGGCCTGCCATGCTGATGTCACTGGGTGAGCCTTTGCCACAAAAAATATACGGTCACGGCTGGTTGCTGCTGGAAGGCGGCAAGATGAGCAAGTCAAAGGGTAATGTGATAGACCCCGTCATACTCTGCGAGCGTTACGGCGTTGATGCAATCCGTTATTTCCTGCTGCGTGAAATTCCCTTTGGTTCGGACGGTGTTTTTTCGAACGAAGCTTTAATCGGTAGGATAAATGCCGACCTTGCCAATGATTTGGGCAATTTGCTCTCACGAACAATTGCAATGGTTCTTAAATACTTTGATGGCGTTATACCGGACGAACGTGAAGACAGCGAATTGAACAATGACCTTTTCGATTTATCACTCGAAACAAAGAAAGAAGTCGAAGCCTATCTTGATAATTTGCAGTTTTCAAACGCTTTGACCGCCCTTTGGAAGCTTATTTCCAGAACAAACAAGTACATTGATGAGACTGCGCCGTGGCTGCTTGCAAAAGATGCCGATAAAACGCCGCGTCTTGCCTGTGTGATGTACAACTTATGTGAAAGCATACGCATTATTTCTATTTTATTAAATCCTTTTATGCCTGATACTTCACCCAAAATCCGTAAGCAAGTTGGTTTTGACGAAAGTATAGCAAAATGGGATGATTCAGGGATATGGGGTCTTCTGCCATCCGGTTTTACAGTGAAAAAGGGCGACATCATATTCCCAAGAATTGATGCCGCCAAGGAAATGGAGTTGCTCGAAGAAAAAATTGAGAGCCCCGCCTGCGAAACGCAAGAAAAGACACCGGGCCTTGCGCTTATTGGCATTGATGACTTTGCAAAGGTTGATTTGAAGGTTGCTCGCATCACCGCCTGCGAACCCGTAAAAAGAGCAAAAAAACTACTGCACTTAACCCTTGACGACGGCAGCGGCACGCCGCGCTCGGTTGCCTCCGGTATAGCACAGTGGTACAAACCCGAAGACTTGATAGGCAAAAGCGTGGTGTTTGTCGCTAACCTAAAACCCGCTGTTTTATGCGGAATCGAAAGCCAAGGTATGATATTGGCGGCGGATTGCAGTGAAAATGAGGTCAAGGTCGTGTTTATTGAAGACATGCCGACAGGATCTAAGATAAGATAAAATTAAGGATAAATGATAGACATCGATATGAAAAACATTTTTGACAGCCACGCACACTATGACAACAAAGCGTTTGACGAAGACCGCCATGAGGTGCTCACACAGCTGCCTTCGCAAGGCGTTTGCAGTGTTGTCAACTGTGGCACCGACAGAAAAACCAGTGAGGACAGCCTCGCCCTAAGTGATCGGTATCCTTTTATTTTTGCCGCTTGCGGCGTACACCCGCACGATGCAAGCCAAGAGGATTCGGCTGATTTTGTAAAAGAGCTGCCTATTTTGACAACAACAAAAAAATGCATCGCTATCGGCGAAATTGGGCTTGACTATCATTACGATTTTTCGCCGCGGGATGTGCAACAAGCAATTTTCGAAGCACAACTGGCAATAGCCGTCGAACAAGACCTACCGGTTATCGTACACAACAGACAGGCGCACGAGGACATTTTGCGACTGCTTGAAAAATATAAGCCCCGCGGTGTTTTGCATAGCTTTTCGGGCAGTGTTGAAACAATGGAAATCATCATAAAACTTGGCATGTACATCGGCCTTGGTGGCGTGGTTACCTTTAAAAATGCAAAAACGCCGCTCGAAGTGGCACGTTTTGTGCCCGCCGAACGACTTTTAATTGAAACCGATGCGCCGTATATGACCCCTGTTCCGTTCAGAGGCAAACGTTGTAGCTCAGCGCTTATCCCCTACACTGCCGAAAAAATTGCCGAGATAAGGGGAACCACCGCACAGGACGTGCTTGACCTAACAGCCCGGAATGCGAAGGATTTGTTTTGCATCTGACCCACCGGATACCGATTGTTTGTTTGCCAAGCGAAGTTAAAATTAGATCAAATTCAGAATCCCGTACGTGAGCGTTGTCACGATGACCCCTGCAATAAAAACACCTATCGAAATGATCAGAAATGCTTTTTTAATGCGCATTTCAAGCAAAGCCGCTATGAGTGAACCTGTCCAACCGCCGGTCCCGGGAAGCGGAATTGCGACAAAAAGCAACAAACCCCAGTCCCGCCAGCGTTGGACTTTCCCACTCTGCCGCAACGAACGCGATTCAAGCTTTTCAATTAATTTTGAAAAGCCTTTTTTGTCTCTCAAAAAGTCAAAGATTTTGCGGATAAACAGCAAAATAAATGGCACCGGGATAATGTTGCCGATATAGCAAATGATAAAAGCAGGAATCAAATCCATCTTCAATAGTCCGGCGGCAATCATACCGCCTCTTATTTCCAAAATCGGAAGCAAAGAAATCATAAAAATGATCAGCTCATTGGGGATTTTATCCCTAAAAAAATCTACAAAAAAATTCGCAATCGATTCTGCCATAATGTACCGTCCTTTAGTTATTTATTTTATGTTACGTAAGCTTACGTTGTGTCAAAAATTTATTAGCCTGTTCCAAAATCTGCTTGTCATTTTCGAACCGCAGGGTATTAAGTGCTTTTTTATAATCTAACCACGCATAATCACCGATTTCTTCTTGTTGAATGGTTGTCGTGGTCTGCTGTGTTGTTGCCAAAAATATGGTTACGCATTTTTCTACCCGGTTTTGAATGATATATTCTGATTCAGACTCAAAATCCGGTATGATCTCAATTTCGAGACCAACCTCCTCAAGAACTTCCCGCACGGCAGTTTTGCGAGGAGTTTCCCCTTTTTCGATATGCCCTTTCGGGAAGCCCCAATGCGCGGACCTTTTGTTTTTAATCAATAAAAAACGAACCCTATCGTTGATGATTCGATAGACAATCGCTCCGCACGATTTTTCATAAAGGCATTCCAGCACGTACTCCGATTCTTTCAAGGCAAAACTTACAGCGTCTTTGATTTGATTATCAATAAACCACTTGTTTTTTGGCGCAACTACAAGTAGACTCGAATTTGAGCCTTTGCGACGCACAACACCGATAACTCTGCCTTCAAAGCTCCTGACCGGGTGACTGATACCCATAATATAGGCACCCTCTACAGGCTTTTTGTACGCTTTCAGGCCCTCAACGGTACCAAAATTAAGCTGGTACTCAATGCCTCGCGATTCGTCAACACTGTGAATAGGGTTTGTTACACATATTCTGACATGTTTGCCGAGCATGTTTTACTCCCCCTTCATTTCCTCAAAACCCACCGTAAAGGTCAATCAAAATAAGTCCGTGACAATCGTTCAACGTATTATAGTAAATAGAAGACTCCATTTCAAGGTGTTGTGTTAATTATTCATAATAAACCGGCAGAAACTTGCACGGAAACTTGCTTTTAAAAAAAAATGCTTGACAAAGGGGTTTTCAGGCAATATAATGACTATAGATATTAAAAACCGCTGATTAAGATTAGTAGGTTCGGCACCACTTTAAAGAGAGTCGCAGACGGTGGAATTGCGGCAAGCAGGGTTGAATCGAATGGACTTATGAGGGCAGACCGAAAACAAAGCTTCAGCTTTGCGAGTAGTTTCTGACGGGAGCTTCACCCGTTACCAAGGAAGCGCACATAACCGTGTGCGAAACAAGTGGATGTAAAATACCTTATCAAAAGTGTTAAGCGTATTTCATCAATTTGGGTGGTACCGCAGGAGATAAACTCTTGTCCCTTTTTAGGGGCAAGGGTTATTATTTTTACCCAAAAGGAGGATGTAAAATGAATTATCTCAATAAAATAAATGAAAACTATATTTTCCGATGGCGCAAGGAGTATCCGGATTTTTAATCGTTAAGCTTTGCAAGTTAATCCAAATAAAATAATAAAAATGAAGGAGATTTATCATGTTAAAACAAGATGTTGACTTTGCAGTATACAGAAAAAATACCCCCACAAAGGATGGCTATTTCGGCACTTACGGAGGCGCTTATATACCGGAACAACTTGTATCGGAGTTTGATAAAATTTCGACAGCATATCAAACCGTTTGCCAAAGTTCAAAGTTTATCAGTGAGCTTAGACGAATCCGCAAGGAATTCCAAGGGCGTCCAACACCGACATACCACTGCGAACGTTTATCAAACTCGGTAGGCAATTGCCAGATATACTTAAAAAGAGAAGACTTAAACCACACCGGTGCACATAAATTAAACCATTGCATGGGTGAAGCTCTTTTGGCCAATTTCTTAGGCAAAAAGAAGATTATTGCGGAAACGGGCGCAGGCCAGCACGGTGTTGCCTTGGCCACAGCCGCCGCCTTCTTCGGCTTGGAATGCGACATTTATATGGGCGAAGTGGATATTATAAAGCAAGCGCCGAATGTCGCAAGGATGAAGTTATTGGGTGCAAAGGTAGTCCCCGTTTCTCACGGCCTTAAAACGCTCAAAGAGGCTGTGGACGCTGCTTTCGAGGCTTATATGACAGAATATGAAGACGCCATGTATTGCATCGGTTCCGTAGTCGGCCCACACCCCTTCCCGCTTATGGTTAGAGACTTCCAAGCGGTTGTGGGAATAGAAGCCAGAGAGCAGTTTTTGGAAATGACCGGCAATTTCCCCGATGCTGTTGTAGCCTGTGTAGGCGGCGGCTCTAATGCTGCGGGTATTATGACACCATTTTTAAATGACCCGGTTAAGCTTTACGGCGTAGAGCCATTGGGAATCGGCACAAATATCGGCGAGCATGCTGCAAGCATGACCTATGGCTCGGAAGGCATTCTGCACGGATTTAACTCTATTCTGCTACAAAACGAAAAGGGAGAACCCCAGCCTGTCTATTCCGTTGCAAGCGGATTGGATTATCCCTCTGTTGGTCCGGAGCACGCGTATCTTAGGGATTTAGGACGAGTAAGCTATGTGACAGCGTCCGACGACGAGGCAATCGATGCATTCTTTATTCTATCGAGATTAGAGGGAATCATTCCGGCATTGGAAAGCGCCCACGCCGTTGCGTACGCTATGAAATTAGCAAAAGAAATGGGCACCGGCTCCATCTTGGTCAATTGTTCGGGCAGAGGCGATAAGGACTTGGATTTCGTGTTGGAAAACTATGGTGACAGACTGGGCAAATAACACCCATCGACCTGCACGGCAAAATAACCCTCTATTTGCTTCGGAGGCTGTCCATTTCGACAGCCTCCGTTTTTTGTTTTCTCTGTTTTCAATACATCAAAGTGCAATTTTCTTTTAGTTAATCCGGTTCAACTGCCGCTGTGTTTCCGCCTTTTCCCTTGCAATCAAGTTCCAAGTGGCATCAATTAAATGTGCAAACTGCGGTTGCGCCAATTGCTCACAGATAAACTTCTGGCGGGGGGAATTGATATCTTCGCCGGAAATTTCAGTCATGCCCCGCTCCCTGCACATTTTTTGAATCCGCCCAAGCTGTTCGGGCGTATTGCGCGAGGGCATATATGTAACGGCATTTATGTTTTGCTCTTGAATAACGTCAAAAAGCAAATCCAGATAATCATCTTCAAACTTCTGTGCTTTTTTGTCGCCGGTAACAGATTCCCCAACATCACCGAGATAGGAATAGCATAGCAAGGCCCCCGTATGTGCCGCTAAGCGTGAAAGTTCGGAAATGTGCATGCATTCACCGGTTGCGGGTATATATATTCTTTCAACAAGACTCGACTTTAAAACGCCAAGCAAGTCATACAAAAAATAGGGGTTTTGTGCGTCATTCAGCTGCGTCTTCTGATTAGAGGAAAGGGGTATCTGAAAATCAGTTTCAAGAACGGCTGCTACCTTTTGCCTACCTATAAAATCTGAAAGCTTTTCGCCAAGGACATACAGCAAGTGGCGCTCCGTCACACAACCGCCCCCTGCAAACTGTGAGGCGGGCAAAATATCTTTTTCAAAATCCAACGTGAAGCCATAGCTTGCTACGAGTCCATTGATTTTTTCAATCATTTTTTTGTTGCGGACATTCCTTTTCTCTCTAAGCGGGCTAAAAAAATCTTGCAGGTAGTTGATTTGCGTGTGCGGAATACCATGAAGCGCCATGTAGGCATTGCTCTTTTGGTCCGGATTATTCACCGTGCGCCCTTCAAGCGGGGTACCCTCAAGGCTTACCCTGCATTCGAGCCCAATTGTAGTGGCAATACCCGCTATTTCCCCTGCTGCGATAAACTCCTGTGCACCACCGATGGAATCGTGGTCCATTATGCCGGCCGTCTGCAAACCCGCTCCCCGTGCAAAATACACGGCAGCCGCAGGTGAGTAAGGCGAAAAGGAGTAGGTTGTATGGATATGATTATTGGCGTACTGCGGTAAAGCAAGGGGAGGCTCCTTTTCGGCCGCAATAATCTCTTTTAGCGTTGCCAGCCTATCCCGGGCAGCGCCGCTATTTATTTTTTCAAGAACATCTTGCATGGTTGCACCGCTTTCTAATTTCACTTGGTTATCACACTGCATCTCTAACCGAGCATGACCTGTCCACCGGTTACCGGTATGGCTTGCCCGGTCTCGTAGCTCTGTTCCACACAGTAAAAAATTGCTTTGGCAACATCCTCGGGCAAACAGCCACGCCGTATGGGCGAAAGGGCAAGATAATGATTACGAACATCCTCAATCGTTTTGGCCCCCGGGACCTTGCCGGCTTTCAAATATTGCACAAACAGACCTTTTTCCGGGTCTGCCCAAAGGGGCCCTTCGTAATAATTGCCGGGGCAGACGGCGTTGACCTTAATTTGATAGGGCGCAAGCTCCAAGGCAAAACTTTGAGTCAACCCGATCCCGCCGAACTTTCCCCCGGCGTAAGCAAAGTTGTTTTTTGAACCGACAAGACCGGACTTTGAGTTTATTTGAATAATATCGCTCCATTTTGAGCTGTCTGCTTCAAACTGGGCCCTCATGATTTCCGACGCGTATTTGGCACATAAAAAATAGCCGGTATAGTTCACTTTGTTGACAAACTCAAAGGTTTTTGCATCCATATCCGACAAGGAGCCAACCTTTAATACCCCGGCATTCGAAATCATAATGTCCAACCCGCCAAGATGCTCAACAGCAGCACAAACCATTGTTTTAACAGACTCCTCGCTTGAAACATCAACGGGGCAAAAAAAGGAACGTGCCCCCAATTCATCTACAACAGCTTGGGCAACCTGCCTTTGTGCGGGAAGGTCTGCGATTACAACATTTGCCCCTTGAGCATACAGTGCTTGAGCAATACCTAACCCAAAGCCCTGCGCGCTACCGGTTACTACAGCGAGTTTGCCCGACAGCCTCCCGTGTGTATCTGCGCGTTTTTTTGTGTTTGCTTTTGCATATTCTTTTGCTTGTTGCAAATCCATTGTCTTGCATCCCTTTCCAATTGGTAACACTACTACTGGTTTTATCGCAATAACACTCTAATTTTGCTTTTGACGGTATGCTTCCACTTCCCAGTGGACAATAAAATCGATAAGCTCTTGCGTCATATGAAGCGCCCCGCCAAAGCTTTCGGAATAGACAGCAACTTTTATAGCATCATTAAAAAGCATTTGCGCAGTCAAGGCCTCCTTCTCATTTTCACCAACCGCACAAAAACCGAGCCCTTGCACAATAATTATTTTTGGCAGATAACCATGTTTTGCAGTGTATGTTGCGAATGTATCCGCAAGTTTCTCCACCGAACGTACAAACACAGGATAGGCCTTGCAGTAAACGATGTGGTCCGGTGTAAAAGGCCGGAGCAAAGGGGCTGCCGATTCGATGCTTTGGGCAAACCGCCGTGCTTCGTTATTCATATCAAACACCGCATAGGAATCCCCTGCATAAAGGTGTGCCGCTTTAAGCTTTATTTTTTCGGCGTCTTGGGTTGTTTCCTCTTCACAAAGCATATCGGGGGTTCTTCTTATTTTGCTTTCAAGTTTGCTAATAACCAAGCTCAACAGTTTATCCAGTTGTTCTATAGAGTCACCGGCAACGAAAATCCCGTGGTTTTGCAGGATGAGCATGGAAGCAACCTTACCCGTACGGGCGGTGTAATCCTTCATTAACTCATCGCATAGCTTCGAGAGAATATAACCCGGCTTGTACAGGTCTACCCAAATAAAGTCGTCGCCGAACAGTTCCGTTGCTATTTTCTCACCATCAATCCCGCAAGTAAGGCCGTTCACCATCGCAGGGTGCAGATGCAAAACAAAAGTTTGAGGAAAAAGGGCGTGCAGGGTTGTTTCCACACTTGGCCGCTTGTGTTCCTCACCGGGCATTCTTGCCGCCATCAAATCTTCAAGTGCCTGCGCTTCTCGAGCACTGTCTTGTGCCGAGTATTGTGCCGTTTGCATCTTTGCCAAAAGCGCCCTGTCCATTTTAACAAAACCTTCCGGTTTTATCGTGGCAAGCGCCGTACCCGATGCCTTGATGTACATCATATTCCCCTGCTTAGCGGACGTATTGCCTCCCCCCGCAAGCACCAAATCATTGTTTTTACCATAGTAGTTTGAAAAACGCGTCAGTTCATCCAAAATCATTGTCGGTCTCCAATCTTTGATTCACGTTTATACTTCATAATTTCAACGCTGCTAATACTTTACCATACTTCTCTTTAAAATAAAACCGTAAAATCATTTTTTACTCGGAATCGGTAATTCTTGACTAATACCGTTACAATGGGTATAATATATTTGTATCTATCTTGCATGGATGGAGTTCTTATGGATTATTCATCTTTTATCTTTCACGACTTCCCCCGATGGGAAAATGTACCCCAAGCAAAAATAGAACATTGGCACTGGGAGGGTGATAAACCTTTTCGGCCGCCTTCTTTTGCGCAACTTTGCGGTGTTCGCGGCAAAGGGCTGTATGCTAGGTTATGGTCTTTTGAGGAAAACCCGCGTTGTGTTTGCACAAAACGAGACGACCCTGTTTACCAAGACAGCTGTCTGGAGCTATTTTTGCAACTTGTCCCCACCAATGCCACCTATGTTAACTTTGAGATGAACTGCAAGGGCGTTTACCTCGCCCAATTCGGCCCAAAGCGTATCGACAGAGTTTTTTTAAAAGATTATTGTAAGCTTGAGCCGGTGGTATCCGCTTTTGAAATTCTTGAAAACGGCAGAACCGCTTGGGGAGTGGAATTATTTTTGTCTGAAGAACTGATTAGCGAAGTGTACGGCGAGCAATATACACTTCAGCCGGGCAAGGTCAAGGGCAACTTCTACAAATGCGGTGACAAGACGCCGCGCGCGCATTACGGTGCGTACTTTGCAGTAGGCTGCGCCGCACTCGGTTTTCACAACGCGTCTAAGTTTGGCAATATCAGCTTAAAATGAAAGGTGTGTCACTGTGCAAAAGGAATTTTTCGATATCGACGAAATCTTAAATAATTTTAGTTTTGATGGCAAGTACACCGGCTACTCTGTTTCAAACAACGGTCATATCAACAACACTTTCGTGCTTGATTTTGAATGCGATCGCGGGATAGAAACGAGCTATATCCTTCAGCAAATCAACACCGCTGTTTTCAAAAACACAGACCAGCTCATGCAAAACATCGTAACGGTGAGCCTGTATCTGCGCAATATGATTATTCAAAGCGGAGGCAATCCCGAAAGAGAAAATTTGAACGTAATTTTCACAAAAAACAACAAACCCTACTACATTGACAACAACGACCGCCATTGGCGTTGCTATAATTACATTTCAGATTCTTACACCTGTCAAAAAGTTGACAAACCCGAAGTTTTCTATAACGCCGCGAAGGCATTCGGAAAATTCCAATGCATGCTCGCTGATTTTCCGATTGATACACTTCACGAAACGATACCAAATTTCCACAACACGATATCCCGTTTCGATGACTTGAAAAAGGCAGTTGACGAAGACATCGTGGGCCGGGTAAAAGAAGCCCAAGAAGAAATCCGTTTTGCTTTTGACAGAGAATCAGACACAGGGGTGCTCATTGCGCTAGCCGAAAGTGGCCGTCTGCCACTTCGGGTGACACACAACGACACAAAGCTCAACAACGTTATGTTTGACAAAATCAGCAACGAAGGTATTTGCGTTATTGACCTTGATACCGTTATGCCGGGACTTTCACTGTATGACTTTGGGGATAGCATCCGTTTCGGTGCGAGTACCGCCGCGGAGGATGAAAAAGATATCACCAAAGTTTCGCTCGACCTGGAACTTTATGAGCATTATGTCAATGGCTACCTTACCGCAGCAGGGAAAAGCCTCACTCCGCACGAGGTCGATTACCTTCCTTTTTCGGCAAAATTACTCACGTTGGAATGCGGAATCCGTTTTTTAACAGATTACTTAAACGGCGATATCTATTTTCGCACGGATTACCCGGAGCATAACCTTGTTAGATGCCGCACACAATTTGCATTGGTTGCCGACATTGAAAGAAAAATGGAAATCATGAATGAAATAACCGCAAGAATTTACAGGGGGATTTGATGTTGAAGAAGGGCCGTTTGAAAAGTGCGCTCGCAATTGTGCTTTCCGCGGCGGTTTTCGCGGCTTTGGTTTTTTTAATTGTTTGGGCTTTTCAAAGCAATCCGAGCAGGCAATCTCTGGGGAAATTGGATGAAAAAGACATCAAACTTTCACCTTCACTATTGGTCACTGCCCAAACGGGCTGTTTGGACACGGTTGAAAACTCGTATCTTTCAGCAAAAGCAGGCATCAACGCGGGGGCGCAGGCAATTTCGGCGGACATTTCTTTTAGCAAAGATGGAACACCTGTGCTTGCCACAAAGTTAAAGGACGCCGATGAAAACGCTGTGCACCTTGAACGGATTTTCGGTTATTTGGTCGACAAAGAGAACGTCTCCATGTTTTTGAACATCAAACAGGTGACAAATTTACCGGCAATTGAAAAATTGGTTGAACGGTATTCTATGAGAAAGCGAGTTTTTTTCACAGGGGCAAATGAAAACCAAGTACCTTACCTACAAAGCAAAGCTCCATCTGTAAGCATTTATCTTGAAATAAGTCCTCAAAAAAGCAAATTGGACGACCCATTGTACTGTTCAAGTCTGGCAGAAACCGCAATAAACCTCGGTGTATCCGGTGTCAACTGCAATGGCAGACTGGTCAGCAAAACATTGGTTGAGACAATAAAAGCCTACGGCCTCGTTTTTTCCGTTTACGGTGTTGAAAAAGAAGCCGATTTTTATCGAGTGCTCGATATGGGCGTTGATAATATTATAACAAAGGACCCGGTAACGCTACTCACAGTAATCAGCGCAATCCAAGCAAAAGCTGCGATGCATTGAGGTAAATTTTAATGGCGTTTGAAACAATAACGGGCGAACAATTACGACAAAAGCTTGCCGATTGGATGCTCCGCAATAAAAAAGGTCTGCCGTTGCCGTGCGATTTGGGCGCGGCTGATTTTTTTGACAATTTCAGTGTGCCCGAATCGGACTTTGAACTAACACAAAGTTTCATTGACGATAACGACGAAGTAAAGGCATTGTTTAAAACCACGCTCTGCCTGCGTGCATGGCAAACAAGAGGTGGCAAAGAGCCTGCCGAATTTTCATATTACAAAATAATGAAAGCAATCTTGGACGATGACGGTAATATAACGGATTATTTGCTTTGCGGATATGTTGTGACGGATGTTTAAATCAATAAAATACCGCCGGATGAATGCATTGCTGCGTTTGTCCGGCGGGTTTTATATGTTTTTAATGTTTGTATAAATGTTTTAAATACCCATTTGCTTCTTCGCAAGCGGAATTGTTTCAGGTAAACAGTATTTGCTTTTAAGCACTTGACATTTAAAATATTTCAAGTATAATGAGTAGTTAGTAAGGTATACTGAGTAATTTGCACGGAGGGGCTTATGTTCACCAGAATTTTGGTTTCACAGCTTGAAAAAAGATTAAAAGAACCAAGAAAGTTCATTCAGATTGTTGTCGGTCCAAGACAAACAGGTAAAACAACCGCCGTTGTTCAAGCGCTCGAAAAGTTGACGATTCAGCAGCATTTCGTCAGCGCGGACGACCCAAACCTTGTTTCCGTAGAGTGGCTTCGCAACGAATGGGAGCAAGCGCGCGCACTCACAAAAACAGGTGAAGCCATACTCATCATAGACGAAATTCAAAAAATCAACAAATGGTCTTCAATCGTCAAATTGCTCTGGGATGAGGACAGCAGACTGAGCGTGCCCCTAAAGGTGGTTCTGACAGGTTCCTCTTCTCTGCTACTGCAAAAGGGACCCACGGAATCTCTGATGGGCAGATTCGAAATTTTGTATTCTCCCCACTGGAATTATGCCGAGTGCAAAGAAGCGTTTGGTTACAGCCTTGAAGATTTTCTCTTCTTCGGCGGATATCCCGGAGCGGCAACGCTCATTAAGGATGAAAAACGCTGGGCACGTTATATGGGCGCTTCTATTATTGAACCTACGATTTCACAGGATATTTTAATGATGGAGGAAGTCAGAAAGCCTGCGCTTTTACGAGCGCTTTTTGTGTTGGGTTCCGGATACAGTGCACAGGAATTGTCCTTCACTAAATTGCTCGGTCAGTTGCAGGACGCCGGAAACACCGTGACTTTAGCCCATTATCTTGAGCTTCTCACACGAGCCAATATACTGACCGGCTTACAGAATTATTCCGGGAATCAAATACGCATCCGAAAAAGTTCACCGAGATTTATGGTGTATGACACCTCTCTTATGACTTATGCGGTCGGTTCAAACAGGCGGCGGTTGCTTGAAAACGCTGTCGAACGCGGAAGACTTGTTGAAAGCGCGGTAGGCGCATATCTGCTCGCGCGCGGAAAAGAAGAAGGCTTTGAAGTCTATTGGTGGCGCGACCGTAATAATGAGGTTGATTTTGTTTTAAAAAATGGAAGCAGTCTGACAGCCATTGAAGTAAAAAGCGGCAGAGTAAAAAACACTGGCGGAAGCCTATTATTCAAGAAAATGTATCCTGAAGCTCTCTCCCTCGTAATCGGAAGTGTAAACCTCAGCTTGGAAGACTTTTTGCTTGGGAAAAAGCCGTTGTTCTTATAAGTGTCAAGGGGACCGGGGTTTTGACACTCTTAAAAGAGTTTAGTTTCAGCACATCAATCAGATTGACAGCCACCGTATCTACAGCAGCAGGTATAGACTTACCAAAATGCTTTACCCAAATTGAGTCTATGCCTGCTGTTTTTGCGACCAAAAAATCGTTTGTGACGGAATCGCCTTTTGATTTTTGAAAAAAACTTTGAAAACAGTTCCACTAATAAGCAACTCTTTTAACTGTAACGCTGCATTTGCTTTGGTTGCCTTTGCAAGCAATATCTCGCACCATTGCGCACCGGAGTAAATATCTTTCTGATAGATGCAGTGATACCGCTTGTCCGACTTGAATATCTCATTTATAGGTGCAAGCGACAGTTCGGTGTCCATGCAGGCAATATAGAACACATCACCAATGTATAATTCATTTGTGTTGATTACTTCGCGACGGCGAGTGTCGCTTGTTCGATTGTCGAGAAAAAAGCGCATCCCTTTTGTGACATACGAATTAATAAAAGTAAACCGTTCCCGGTTATCAACATAAGCAAAGACTATGGGATAAACCCCACGTTTTGATAATTCGGAACAGACGTAAACAGACTCATCCATTGTAAAGTAGTTTGACCGGAGCGTTTCATTCGTCGCATTGTTGATAATAAATGCCCCGTTGTATGTAATGACAGGAAATTCAGTATTCAATCCGGCAGTCACCTTTGATACCGTAACAATTGAACGGGCAGTCGCATAGGAAAAATTGCCACCGAAACGCTCAAAGTGGTTTATAACATCCACTGTGTAGGATGATATTTTCTCATCTGAACGCAGAAGCGTTCCATCAAGGTCTGAAAGATAAAGTGTTTTAATAATGCATCCTCCTCATATGGATATCACAGGGACAGCCTCACCGCACTGATAATTCTCCGCTTGCCTGGTAAACATTTCATAATATTTCCCGCAGGGCCGCCATCAGCTCATCGTGGGTTCCGCTCTCGATGATTTTACCCTGATCCATATGATAAATCACATCAAAATTCCTCACAGTTGAAAGGCGGTGTGCAATCATAACAGTGGTTGCTGTATTTGACGCATCCGTAATGATCTGCATCAGCTTATATTCCGCCATCGGGTCAAGCGCTGCAGTTGGTTCATCCAGCACCAGCAAGCCAAATGGACCTGTGAAAAGCCGTGCCAGCGAAATGCGCTGCGCCTCTCCGCCGGAGAGCACAATGCCGTCCTCCATAAATTCACGGGAAACCATCTTGTTTAAATCCCTGCCAGCTTTGTCGAATACGCCCTCAAGCCCCAACTTAACGATAATCTCAATAAGTTGCTCGTCCGGCACCTCATGATAAGCTGTCAGATTGTCGCGCAGACTCATAGCCAACACCCGCACATCCTGAAAGGCAACACCGATGTGTAGCCTTAAAGCGTGAACATCATATTCTTTTATGTTCTTCCCGTTAATAAGTATTTCGCCACCGGTCACGTCATAAAGGCGAAGCAAAAGCTTTGTCAGTGTGGATTTCCCCGCACCGTTTTCACCAACAATCGCAATACGCTGCCCCGGTTTGATGTGCAGATTCAAGTTTTCTATTGCGAACGTGGCGTTCTCATAGCCGAAAGATACACCTCGCAACTCGATATCGTATATGCCATCTGGTGGAGCTACCATATCCAAGCGTGGGGGTTCAATTTCCGACGTCGCCTCAAAAAATGCTGCGATGCGTTCGCCATAGAGGATAAGTTGCAGAGTATCGTTAATAGCTTCGGCAACGGAACTCAGGCTGGACGCCATCGCAACAGAGGCAACCGAAAGAGAGGCATACAACCCTATTTTAGATGTATCACTGTCAATGACGAACAGAATGATATACGCCAATACGCAGGCAGTTTGGATGGGGGCCACAATCCCCTGCAGAAGATCAAAAGGTAGTGTCTTTTTTAAGAAAGAAATGTATATGGCCTGGCTACGTTCTATGACAGTGTTCACTGTCTGCAGAAATCTGATCCCAGCACCAGAGGAACGCAACTCAGCAGCGTTTTCCTTTTGTTTGAGCATACGATCCACATAATTGAATGGACGCCAGCTTTCGGTCATCTTGACGTTTAAGTCCGCCTGCGGCTTCAGTGTCGGTAAACCTACCACAACATTGAGCGCAACAAAGAATAGGGTAACGCCAAGCAAAACCGGGCCGGCAGAAATAATTAACGCTCCCATGGCGGCTACCGTCACAATCCCAGTCAGAACCTGTGGAATCAGGCGTATTGCAAGAAGCGACTGCTGTGGATAGTTTTGTTGTGCAAAATGAATTTCGTAAAAAAATCCGGGTTGTCGTAGTATTTGAAATCTGTAAACAGCGCTTTCTCGTTCACGTCGTTGTAGATCCTTAGATTGATTTTTCTTTTAGTAATTTCTGCGTAAGCCATTTGGACTATCTTATCTGCTGCGGCTATCAGCGCAATACCCAAGGTAAAGATGCCAATGGTCAGCAAAATTTCTCGCCGCTGCGCTCCTGCCATCATCGCATCGATGGCCTTTTTAGGCAGCACCGTGGATAGATAGGTGGACAGCGGTTGAAACACCGCGGCTATCATGAAGGTAACTATTACATAAGCTTTGCCGTATTTCCAAAATGGCTTGAGCAAGAAAAAAATATAGCGAAGACTGGACAGACCCTTAAGTTTCTTATCTTCCATTAAAGTTCTCCAATTCTTGTCATCGTATTATTTTGTGGATACAGCTTATATAGCTGCTTGAATTGGTTTACGTTAGCCGAACACCCATATGCTAAAGTTAAGTTTTCCATTTTCTACCTCTTTCTAAAAATTATAATAGCACCCCCGACAAAATCAGAGATGCCACACACTTTCAGAATGATAGAAGGTCAGACTGTAAAAGCGGACAAAATAGCTCTGTGTTTTATCGGTCTTATGAGCTTCTTCATTTTGTCCACCTCGCTTTCAAAATTAATATGTAAACAGCATATTAATTTTGAATATAAATGTCAATAGTTTTTTTATTATACACGCGCGCCCGGCATGGCGATATTTTGACGGTGCAAGCCTGCTTGAAATTATACTCAACGCAGAGAATCTGAACAGCGGCAGGAATCAACGGAATGGCCGTTGAAGAAGCACTACCTTGGTTGCAGGTACACAGGTCGGAATCACCGGGCAGCAAATGAGAAGGGAAATATAAACCTGAACCGGTGCGTCGCAAGAAAATTTCAAATCCGGGGGCGCAACATTAGTGGCTTTGGGCATACAGTGCCATAAATGTATAAGGATCGATGATTTTTAGTTTGTATTCCGGGTGTGCGGTGTTGATTTCTTCTACCCACCGTAACACCTGTTCCGGTGACTTCAAAATGACACGCGCCGCTGTAAACGCGCTCCTTGTCACGTCAGGATTACCGGTAAGATGCAAGGCAAGGTCTGCCGCACCGGTAGCAACCATTTTTATTTGGTCCGGGTCATCGCTTGCATTTTCGTTCTTCATTACCCCGAGGTCGAAAAAGAATGCCTTTTGTGCGATATAGTAATCGTTGTTCAATAGAAAAGCTGTTGAGCGCAAATGGCTCAGCGGATAATTGATTTCGCCTTGGGCTGTTTTAGCAGAATAATAAGCATCAATATGGTAAGCCATCAGGTGCGCGTTGGTTTTGCCGGCTTGCAGATAGTTGAATAAAGCCCACAGCACCGCATCGCACTTTCTGCTACCGGTGGATTTAATTTTACTATTGGTACCATAAACAAAACGTTCACCGAGAACAAATTTATTGTATAGATTTATTTTTACAGGTTTTTCCGACATATTGCCTTTATAGTTAAATACCATCCCGCTTGCCGGATTGCTTAAATTGGCAAAGATACTGTCATCTCGACCACTGTACCGCAAGGGTAGTAGACTGTCGCACCCGCAGGCGGTAAGAGCGGCGTTTGATGTGGCCGGGACGTTTGCATCCCATACCACATAACCGCCATAAAAATCGCGGAATATATACAATGCGTCCGCAGGGCTTGCAAGCACAATGATTTCTTTCCCCGCCAAAAACTGCGGTTGTGTTCCAATCGTATTGCGCCAATACTCGTCGTCGGTTAGGCGGTCAAGCCAAACCTTGTCCGCCTCGTTTACGGAAGAAAAGCGGATATAAAAATGGGGGCCGCTCCTGTTGACCAAACCTTGTAATACACTCATCATCAACGCAACATCATAATAGTCCGAAGTGCTGACGCCAGGCTTTGTATTCAAATAATCCAACAAATCCAAATAATACAGTTTATCCGCAGAATAGCTGTTTGCCAATGACGGCGCGCTGATTGCGCACAGGGCTGTGTTTTTTATAGGGTTTTCCGGAACTGCCAGAGGTTCCTCCGGCGCCGGCGTGGTTACCGTCAGGTCAACAAGCACAATGATAATTGCAAGTATTATCTTTAAAACCCGTTGTATAACATTTATCACCTTGCACACCCTTTCGTCTTAGCCGCTTTCATTGTTCGTAAAAACACCGGCCTTATCCTTAAAATATTGTATTGCCGCGGGTAGCTTATCTTCTTCAACGCCATGCAGGAACATATCACCCGGATAGTCATATGCAGCAAGTAGCTTCGCAAAGTATGTAAAATCAATGATGCCCTCGCCTGTACCGCAAAACTCAATGCCGTTTGATTGCTTAATATCCTTGCCGTGTGCAATCACGACATCCCGGCCAAACAGCTCAAAGGCGTGGTGCATAACGCGATGGGCATGTTCGGTGTGTGCCTCGCCCGCATGGAAAAGATTGGCGCAGTCCATAATCATTTTAAGGTTTGGTGAGCCGATGTCGTCCATTAATCTTCGTGCTTTTTCCGGTGTATCAATAATATTAGCCGTCTCCGTTTCGACAGCAAGCACGATGTCAACCTTCTCCGCTATTTTCACAGTTGCCGAAACCGTTTCAAGCATATCCCTCCACGCTCCATGCGTCCCATTTTCACTGTGAGGTGCCCATAGTGACCCCTGATTGCGCGTACCGCTACAAAGGCTTATCATTCCACAGCCAAGGGTTTTGGCCGCCTGCGCGAGGCCTTCAAAGCGACGTAACCCTTCCGCTCTAACGGCAGTGTCAGGGTGAGCCATATTAAAAGTGCCGTTTACAACAGCAATTTCAATGCAATGCTTTTGCGCATACTTTATAATAAGCTGTAAAACCTTTTCATCAACAGCGACCGGAATTTCAATATTGCCGTCCGGCACAAAGTCCATTTCCGCAATGGAAGCAAAGCTCAATTGGGTAACCGGTGTTCCCAAATTACTCAGCTTTTTAAACAGCTGGTCAACCGGCATTGTCTTTAAATCTGTTGTGCAAATTCCTGTTCTCATAGAAACTCCTTTTCATATTTAGATAATATGTCTCGTATCGCCGAACTACCCTTGGGCGCAGTCAACCCCAGCTTGAAACCGAGAAAGCAAATCTGATTTTTATATTGATTGTGTTATATTATCATTTGAGGCGAGGCATTACAAGTGACGAAATCCAAAAAACCGGCGTAGGCATTGCTGCCTGCGCCGGTTGGTTTTATTCCGATTTGGTTTATTCGTTAACTTTAATGACAACGCCCGAGCCTACTGTACGGCCGCCTTCACGGATAGCGAAGCGGAGACCTTCTTCAATAGCGATAGGGGTAATCAGTTCAACATCCATTTCGATGTTGTCGCCGGGCATACACATTTCAACTCCACCGTCAAGAGAGACAACGCCTGTTACGTCGGTTGTTCTGAAATAGAACTGTGGACGATAATTGTTGAAGAAGGGTGTATGACGACCGCCTTCTTCCTTGCTCAGGACATAAACCTGACCACGGAATTTTGTACGTGGATGAATGGAGCCGGGTTTTGCGAGCACTTGGCCACGTTGAATTTCGTCTCTCTGCACGCCGCGAAGCAATGCGCCGATATTGTCGCCCGCTTCTGCGTAATCAAGCGTTTTTCTGAACATTTCGATACCGGTGCAGACGGCTTTTCTTCTTTCTTCCGACATGCCGACGATTTCGATTTCTTCAGTTGTTTTAAGTTGACCACGCTCGACCCTGCCCGTGGCAACCGTGCCGCGACCTGTGATGGTCATAACGTCTTCGACAGGCATAAGGAAAGGAAGGTCAGCCTTACGTTCCGGTGTCGGAACAAAGCTGTCTACAGCTGCCATCAGGTCCCAAATGCATTTGAGTTCCGGTGCGTCGGGGTCAGTACCGGTATATTCCAATGCTTTGAGAGCGGAACCACGGATAATTGGCGTGTCGTCGCCGGGGAATTCGTAGTTGTCAAGTGTTTCGCGAATTTCCATCTCAACGAGTTCAAGGAGTTCTTCGTCGTCAACCTGATCAACCTTGTTCATGAAAATAACGATTGAAGGCACGCCAACCTGGCGGGCAAGCAGAAGATGCTCTTTTGTTTGTGCCATGGGACCATCTGTTGCGGCGATAACCAGGATCGCGCCGTCCATTTGTGCAGCACCGGTGATCATGTTCTTGATATAGTCGGCATGCCCGGGGCAATCGACATGAGCGTAGTGACGGTTCTCGGTTTCGTACTCAACGTGAGAGGTGTTAATCGTGATACCGCGTGCTTTTTCTTCCGGAGCCTTGTCAATACTTGCGTAATCCATGTAGCTAACCTTGTCGCTCTTCATGGCAAGTGTCTTTGTGATAGCCGCGGTGAGCGTTGTCTTGCCATGGTCCACGTGACCGATTGTGCCGATGTTTACATGCGGTTTGTTTCTTTCAAATTTTGCTTTTCCCATTTGTTTTTCCTCCTTAATTAGAACAATAATTGTTATTATAACTGCAACAAGCTATGCGTATTGACATTCTATCAATTATTAACACAAATATCAAGTTCTTTTTATAAAAACTTAATTGACTTGTTATTTTTCGGTAACGATTGTTTCGGCAATAGATTTGGGGACCTCTGTATAATGGCTGGGTTCCATTGCATATTGCCCTCTGCCTTGTGTTTTGGAACGCAAGGTAGTAGCATAACCGAACATGTTTGAAAGCGGAATGTTGGCGTTGATTTGCACTGCGCCTGCCCTTGTTTCCGTGTTCTGTACCATGCCGCGGCGAGAATTGATGTCACCGATGACATCCCCCATATAATCGTCCGGGACAATGACTGTCACCTTCATAATCGGTTCCATCAGAACCGGTGCACCCTTACGCATAGCTTCCTTAAAAGCCATAGAAGCGGCTATTTTAAAAGCAAGCTCCGAGGAGTCAACCTCGTGGTAAGAGCCGTCGTACAATGTAACTTTAACATCTACCACCGTGAATCCTGCCAACACACCGGAAAGCATGGCGCCTTTGATACCGGCTTCAATGGGGTTGATGTATTCCTTGGGTATGACGCCGCCGACGATAGCGTTAACAAACTCAAAGCCTTTTTCGGGATTGGGCTCCATGCGGATTTTAACGTGACCATATTGACCATGGCCGCCTGTCTGTCGAGCATATCTTGTATCCGCTTCGGAAGGCTTTGTTATGGTTTCGCGGTAGGCAACCTGAGGCTTGCCTATATTCGCTTCTACCTTAAACTCGCGAAGCATTCTGTCCACAATGATTTCAAGATGCAGTTCGCCCATACCGGCGATGATGGTCTGCCCCGTTTCCTCATCCGTATAACACTTGAAGGTCGGGTCTTCCTCGCCTAACTTTTGCAGGGCGATACCCATTTTTTCCTGACTTGCCTTGGTTTTTGGCTCAATAGCCACACGAATAACCGGGTCGGGGAAAACCATGGACTCAAGAATAATCGGATGTTGTGCGTCACACAGCGTGTCGCCCGTTGTCGTAACCTTAAGCCCGACAGTAGCGGCGATATCGCCGGAATAGCAGCAGTCAATGTCCTGCCTGTGGTTCGAATGCATTTGCAGTATGCGCCCCAGACGCTCGTTAGAGTCCTTCGTTGAGTTGTAAACGGTGCTGCCGGTTTTCAAAATACCGGAATATATCCTGAAGAAGCATAGTCTGCCGACAAACGGATCTGTCGCAATTTTGAAAGCCAGCGCTGAAAACGGTTCTTCATCAGATGTGTGGCGCTGTTCTTCTTCTTCCGTCCTGGGATTGATACCGGTTATCGACGTAACATCCGTCGGTGCCGGCATATAATCCACAATGGCATCAAGTAGCGGCTGAACGCCCTTGTTCCTGTAAGATGTGCCACAAACGACGGGTACCATCAAATTATCGAGAGTCGCCTTACGTATGCAAAGTTTAATTTCATCAATGGAAAGCTCTACGCCCTCCAAGTACTTTTCGAGCAGGTCGTCGTTTTGTTCCGCTACGTGTTCAATAAGCTCGTTATGGTACTTTTGAGCGATTTCTCTATAGTTTTCGGGGATTTCTTCAACGCTGGTTTCCATCCCTTTTTCATCGCAATAAAAAACGGCATTCATCTCAACAAGGTCAATAATGCCCTTAAATTCTGCTTCGGAGCCTATGGGCAGCTGAATGGGAACCGCATTGCATTTGAGGCGGTCCTTTACCATTGCCACAACATTATAAAAGTCTGCTCCGGTTATATCCATTTTGTTAATGTACGCCATACGGGGCACGTGGTATTCGTCTGCTTGCCTCCATACGGTTTCGGACTGGGGTTCCACTCCGCCTTTGGCACACAAAACGGTAACAGCACCGTCAAGCACACGCAAGGATCGTTCCACTTCAACAGTGAAATCGACATGGCCGGGGGTGTCGATGATGTTAATGCGGTGAGTTTTCCAAAAGCAAGTAGTAGCGGCAGAGGTGATGGTTATTCCTCTCTCGCGCTCCTGCTCCATCCAGTCCATTGTGGCGACGCCGTTATGCACTTCGCCGAGTTTATGCGTAATTCCGGCATAGAAGAGTATACGCTCGGTCGTCGTGGTTTTTCCGGCATCTATGTGTGCCATTATTCCAATGTTTCTGGTTTTTTCCAATGATACTTGCCTTGGCATATGAACCTCCGTTTGTCCTACTTCTAAGTATTTTTAATAGTTTTACTTTTGCACGATTACCACCTGAAATGTGAAAAAGCCTTGTTGGCTTCTGCCATTTTGTGGGTATCTTCGCGCTTTTTGAATGCCAAACCTGTCCCGTTGACTGCATCCATGATTTCGTTTGCAAGGCGTTCCCTCATCGTTCTTTCAGAACGCTTGCGGCTGAAAGTTGTTATCCAGCGTAAACCGAGCGTCTGCCGTCTTTCCGGGCGGACTTCGATAGGCACTTGATACGTAGCACCGCCAACGCGGCGCGCCTTTACTTCCAGCACGGGCATTACGTTTTCCATTGAAGCTTCAAAAACTTCAAGAGGATCTTTGCTTGTCTTTTCTTTGATAATGTCAAAAGCATCGTACACTATTTTTTGGGCTATGCCCCTTTTGCCATCATACATAATACCGTTAATCAGGCGTGTGACGAGTTTCGAATTGTATAGTGGATCAGGCAAAACGTCTCGTTTTGCTATTTGGCCTCTTCTTGGCACTTCGCTTCCCTCCTTCATATTGATGATATCATAGGTACTCGAGTGACAAAATTCCCGTGGCGCCAATGGAGAAGCGCATCTATCATACACCCTCACATTGAATAAAAAGCTTTGCTTTCTAGCCTGCAAGAAGATTCTGTCGATTATTCCAACGCGTTGGAATTACTTTTTTACGGCCTTCGGGCGTTTTACGCCGTACTTGGAACGCGATTGCATTCTGCCGCTGACACCCTGTGTGTCAAGTGTACCGCGAATAATGTGGTAACGGACACCGGGAAGGTCCTTGATACGACCGCCGCGGATCATGACAACGGAGTGCTCTTGCAGATTGTGACCGACACCGGGAATATAGGCTGTAACCTCGAGACCGTTGGTCAGTCGTACCCTTGCAATTTTCCTAAGCGCTGAGTTCGGCTTTTTTGGAGTTGCCGTTTTAACCGCTGTGCACACACCGCGTTTTTGAGGTGAATTTTTATCCGTCATGATGTTCTTTTTTGAATTCAATCCCTTTAACAAAGCGGGAGACTTTGGTTTTTTCTCAATTTTTTCCCTGCCGTTACGAACAAGTTGATTAAAGGTTGGCAAACAATACATCTCCTTTCTCAAATATTTATCGTTCATGCGCCTTGCGGTTTAAGCAAACCGCAAGAGGCGCAAAAAGCAATCAGTCTAACTCATTATTGAACCTGAACAAATTGGTATTTTACCACAGTACAAATCCATTTGTCAACAAATTTTTTAGCTTACAGAAGTTCGTCGTAAGATATGACGCCGGTGTCCTCGCCTTCTTCACTCTGGGCTTTGGCCGCTTTGTACACCAACACATCGCTGTAACATTTCATGCCCGTTCCGGAAGGCAACAGTTTGCCGATGATAACATTTTCTTTGAGACCCCGCAGTGGATCGGTCTTGCCTTTTATCGCTGCATCCGTCAAGACACGTGTCGTTTCCTGGAAGGAGGCTGCAGAAAGGAAGGAATCCGTAGCGAGTGAAGCTTTGGTGATACCCATCAGAACAGGTTCGCCCGTTGCCGGTTTGAACGCTTGCCCCTCTGACTCGGCAAATGCTTCACCTGCCTCGTTTTCAGCTATTAGTTCGTTCTTTTCAACAACTGCTCCGGGCAAGAGCGTCGTGTCGCCGGCATCCGCAATCTTGATTTTCTTCATCATCTGGCGAATAATAACTTCGATGTGCTTGTCGTTTATAGCCACGCCTTGCATTCTGTATGTGCGCTGAACTTCACGAATAAGATAATCATGAACACTTTCAACACCCAAGATTGCGAGTATGTCGTGTGGATTTCGCGCACCGTCGGTAAGGTTTTCACCTTTTTCGATGATTTGATTTTCTTCAACCAAAACACGAAAACCATAGGGAATCAGATAAGTCTTCTCTTGTAAATCGTTGGGGTCGGTTACAACAGCATGCTTGCCGTTCTTGATTGTTCGGAAAGTAACTTCGCCGGCTAGCTCACTCATGATCGCGAGTGTTTTCGGCTTTCTAGCCTCAAAAAGCTCTTCAATTCTGGGCAAACCTTCCGTAATATCGGATTGGTCTTTCGTACCGCCGGTCTGGAACGTTCTCATCGTCAGCTGCGTACCGGGTTCACCGATTGACTGAGCAGCAATGATACCAACCGCTTCGCCGACGGTGGCGGGTTCACCCGTGGCAAGGTTAGAACCGTAACATTTAATACAAACACCGCTCTTTGAAACGCAAGTAAGAAGCGAACGTATCGTTATCCTAGCAAGGCTTTGTGCATCGACTTTGCCTGTTTCGACCGCCTGCTCATGTTTTTTGATAACATAATCAGCAACCCTTTGGGCATCGGTTTCATTCATCATTTTATCTTTGCTCTTGATGAGTTCACCCGTTTCCTCGTTGACTAAGTCGTTGAGGATATAGCGCCCGGTCAACCGTTCGGTGATATCAACAATACGCCTTTTGCCGTCATAAATATCATAGACATCTACGCCTTCTGTGCAGCCGCAGTCCTCTTCATTGATAATGACGTCTTGAGAAACGTCCACCAAGCGGCGTGTCAGATAACCTGAGTCAGCTGTACGCAAAGCCGTATCGGCAAGACCTTTGCGTGCGCCACGTGAAGAGATAAAGTATTCAAGAACATTAAGTCCCTCACGGTAGTTTGCGCGTATGGGCACTTCGATTGTTTGACCTGCTGTGTTGGCGATAAGTCCGCGCATACCGGCTAACTGTCTTAACTGACTTTCATTACCGCGGGCACCGGAGTCCAACATCATATTGATTGGATTGTAAGGGTCAAAGTTGATTTTTATTTCGTTCGCGACTTGTTTGGTGCACTCGTCCCAAGTTTGGATGACACCATCACTGCGCTCACTGTCTGTAATAAGTCCGCGTTCAAAGTTGGCGTTGATTTTATCAATTTTCTTTTCTGCAGCGGCAAGCAGTTCCGGCTTTCTCACCGGTATGGTGGCGTCGCAGACTGCCGCGGTTATACCGCTGCGGGTTGAGTATTTGAAGCCCAAGGCTTTGATTTCATCCAGCACATTCGCCGTGAGGGCGGTACCGTGTTGGCTGATGCATTTGGCGACGATGTCGCCAAGCTTTTTCTTATTAACAAGAAAATCGACTTCGAGTGTAAAAACATTTTCCGGATTTTCGCGCTCGACAAAGCCCAAATCCTGAGGAATCGGCTCGTTAAAAACTACTTTGCCGTGCGTGGTCTCAATAATCTTCGAGACCTGAACTTTATCAGTTCCCGTTACCGCGCTTGCTTGTTCTCTGTCTTGTTTGGTTATTTTTGCGACAAATTCGAATGCAATCTTATATTTACGCGGTGCATACACTTGGTCCACAAATTTTTGTAGTTTCTTTTGCGGGTTTTCCAAATGTTCGAAGTCTTTATGCAGTTTAACCATAATTTTCATATCGTTCGGATGTGTTTTATCCGGCAAAGCGGTTACAAGGCATTTCTCAACAGCAGGGTGCGTTGTGAGTACGCCGCCAATGTCCTTGGTCATGCGAATTTTTATAGTGGAATGAAGGCCTATATCCCCTTCATCATATGCCATGGCAGCTTCATTCTTATCCTTAAACACCTTGCCTTCACCCGGCTCGCCCGGTTTTAGAAGGGTAAGGTAATAAGCGCCGAGAACCATATCCTGCGTTGGGACGGCTACGGGGCGACCATCCGAAGGTTTAAGCAAGTTGTTTGCGGCAAGCATGAGGAAACGGGCTTCCGCCTGTGCTTCCACTGAAAGGGGCACGTGGACAGCCATCTGATCGCCGTCAAAGTCGGCATTGAAAGCCGTGCAGACCAGCGGGTGTAATTTGATGGCTCTGCCTTCGATAAGCACCGGTTCAAACGCCTGAATACCGAGCCTATGCAGCGTCGGCGCACGGTTGAGCATAACGGGGTGGTCTTTGATAACCACTTCGAGTGCATCCCAAACTTGCGGCCTTGAACGTTCCACCATTTTGCGGGCAGATTTTACGTTGCCGGCAACATCGGTTTCCACCAGGCGTTTCATTACAAAGGGCTTAAAGAGTTCGAGCGCCATTTCTTTGGGTAAGCCGCATTGGTAGAGTTTGAGTTCTGGGCCCACGACAATAACGGAGCGGCCGGAATAGTCCACACGTTTGCCAAGCAGGTTCTGCCTAAAGCGACCTTGCTTGCCCTTGAGCATATCGGAAAGAGATTTTAGTGCTCTGTTGCTGGGTCCTGTAACAGGGCGCCCTCTGCGACCGTTGTCTATAAGCGCATCAACCGATTCCTGAAGCATTCTTTTTTCATTCCTGATAATAATATCAGGCGCACCAAGCTCAAGAAGCTTTTTTAGACGGTTGTTTCTGTTGATAACCCTACGGTACAAGTCGTTTAAGTCGGAAGTCGCAAAACGGCCGCCGTCAAGCTGAACCATCGGACGAATTTCCGGCGGGATAACAGGTATAACATCAAGTACCATCCACTCCGGTCTGTTGCCGGAAAGACGGAATGCTTCCGCAACCTCAAGGCGCTTTAACAGTTTAATTTTCTTTTGGCCGGTTGCGTCGTTTAGTTCCTCACGCAACCTGATGGAAAGCGCTTCTAGATCAATTTCGGCGAGCAGTTCTTTAATTGCTTGTGCGCCCATCCCCGCTTTGAAAGAATCTTCGTAATACTCGCGAGCTCTCTCATAATCTTTTTCGTCGAGAGTCTGGTATTTTTCAAGCGGCGTGTCGCCCGGGTCGATAACAATGTGCATCGCAAAATACAGAATTCTTTCCAAAAGGCGAGGTGACATGTCAAGAATCAGGCCCATACGCGACGGGATGCCTTTAAAATACCATATATGTGACACCGGTGCGGCAAGTTCAATATGCCCCATACGCTCGCGGCGAACCTTTGACCTTGTGATTTCAACCCCGCAGCGTTCGCAAATCTTGCCTTTGTACCGGATCCTTTTATACTTTCCGCAATGACATTCCCAGTCCTTTGTGGGGCCGAAAATCTTTTCGCAGAAGAGCCCTTCCTTTTCGGGCTTTAGTGTACGATAGTTAATCGTTTCGGGTTTTTTTACTTCACCGCTTGACCATTTTCTGATTTGTTCGGGAGAAGCAAGCCCTATTTTTATCGATTCAAATACATTATTTTCCATTAAGTTACTGCCCCTTTTCGAATATTTTGCCGAATCTGTTTATCAAACCACATCTGACATTGTTACTTGCCTACTCGCCTACTTGTCAGCTTTCATCTTCCGATTCTTCGAGATCGGGCTCTTCTTCATTATCGGAAGCATCATCAATATCCGAATCGTCTACAACTTCTTCAAAATCTTCGTC
>CAZMSM010000015.1:40605-41928 GCA_964568955.1 uncultured Eubacteriales bacterium
ATCTTCGTCTTCATCGTCCTGCAATCCGGTTGCTTGGCCTAATTCGTCTTGCACCTCAAAGCCCTCGGCATTCTCGGCATCATTAACATCACGAAACGCGCGTTCGTCCACAGGAGTCGGACTGATCTCATCATTTTCGAAGGTTTGTTTCAAATCTATTTCTTCATCGTTTTTATCAAGCACCTTCACGTCAAGTCCCAGGGACTGGAGCTCTTTGATAAGGACTTTGAATGATTCCGGAATACCGGGTTTGGGAACATTTTTGCCTTTGACGATGGCTTCGTATGTTTTTACCCTGCCGACAACGTCGTCTGACTTGACGGTCAAGATTTCCTGAAGTGTATAAGCCGCACCGTATGCTTCCAATGCCCATACTTCCATCTCACCAAAGCGCTGTCCACCGAACTGTGCCTTACCGCCAAGCGGTTGTTGGGTCACGAGGGAATAGGGGCCCGTGGAACGCGCATGAATTTTATCGTCGACCAAGTGTAAAAGTTTTAAGAAGTACATAACGCCAACGGTAACCCTGTTGTCAAATTTTTGACCGGTTCTGCCATCATACAGCACAGATTTTCCGTCCTCGGAAATGGGCAGGTTATCGCCCGTTATAAGCGCTGCTTCGTTGAGTGCGGCGCGTATATCATCTTCATGCGCACCGTCGAAAACAGGGGTCATCACATGGATGCCCAAATGCCGCGCAGCAAAACCAAGGTTGACCTCAAGCACCTGCCCTATATTCATACGGGAAGGCACGCCTAGGGGGTTGAGCACGATATCGAGCGGAGTACCGTCGGGTAGGAAAGGCATGTCCTCTTGCGGCAGTATCCTTGAAACAACGCCTTTGTTGCCATGGCGGCCCGCCATCTTGTCACCGACAGATATTTTGCGTTTTTGTGCCACATAGCAGCGCACGACTTTATTTACGCCGGGCGACAGCTCGTCGCTGTTTTCACGCGTAAACACTTCAACATTGACCACTATGCCATATTCTCCGTGAGGGACACGTAAAGAAGTATCTCTTACCTCTTTGGCTTTTTCACCGAAAATTGCTCGGAGCAAGCGCTCCTCTGCTGTCAGTTCGGTTTCACCCTTTGGGGTTACCTTGCCGACTAGTATATCGCCTGAATGGACCTCCGCCCCGATGCGGATGATTCCCCTGTCATCCAAATCCTTCAGCGCATCATCACCGACGTTCGGGATATCACGTGTGATATCTTCCGGTCCGAGTTTGGTGTCCCGCGCTTCAACCTCATACTCTTCTATGTGTATGGATGTATAGGTGTCTTCACGCACCATTCTTTCGTTAATCAAAACAGCGTCTTC
>CAZMSM010000016.1:0-18253 GCA_964568955.1 uncultured Eubacteriales bacterium
TCGTCCCCCTTTATGTTAACCGGAAAGCGGCGGTTGCATTGATATACAAGCTCGCGGACGCGGTGGAGAAAAAAGACGAGAGCGGGCTAAAACCGTTAAAAGCCGGTGGGTTGGAAAATTCTATCACCCTGCGCGATGTCAGCTTTGCTTATGAGGAGAACAAGGAAGTCTTGAAAAATGTGAGCGTTGAGTTCACCAAAAACAAGAGCTACGCCATAGTGGGTGGTAGTGGCAGTGGCAAATCCACCTTATTGAGTCTTCTGCTCGGCTACTTCCGGGGATACAAGGGGAAAGTGATGTTCGACGACAGCGAAATTAGGGATATTGCGGTCGAGAGCCTTTATGACATGTTTTCCGTTGTGCAACAAAATGTTTTCCTGTTTGACAGCAGTTTGAAAAACAACATTACCATGTTTAAAGAGTTTGACGAAAATGAGTATAGCAAGGCGGTTAAGCTCGCCGGTTTGACGGCACTTGTTCGGGAAAAAGGCAGCAGCTACGAGTGCGGCGAAGGGGGCAGGAACCTTTCCGGCGGCGAAAAGCAGCGGGTTTCCATCGCAAGGTGCCTGATACGCGGAACTCCCGTGATGCTAATGGATGAGGCAACCGCTTCGCTGGACAACGCGACGGCATACGCCGTAACAAATTTTATTTTGGCACTGGATGGGCTGACGAAAATTATTGTCACCCACAAGCTGGAAGCGGAGATTATGAAAAAATTTGACAGCATCATCGCCATGAACAACGGCACCGTTGCGGAAATGGGCACCTTTACAGAGTTGATGAAGCGCAAGGGCTATTTTTACTCGCTGTTCAACGTGTCCCAACAGGCCGGGGATGACGGGGGTTCGCCAATGATTAACATCCTGGCATGATACCGAAAATTGGTTTGAAATAGAGATAAAAAGCTCCGGCATCAGTCGATACCGGAGCTTTTTAATGAAAACTTACGTATAGACAGGCGGCGGGTTGAGTGATATGATAAACATAAAACAGCATCAAAAAAAATGCTATATCAATCAAAAACACGTAAGGACTTGATGTCAATGAGAAAAACGAGAAAAATAATCGCAGCGGTTTTAAGCATTATTATCGCGCTGTTCCCGAACATGATTGCGGGGAACGACTCCCGCAGATTTGCGGATTTGGGTTACGGCGAGCTTTCCAATGTGAACGCTTGCGAAAACACAAAGGCGGTTTACGATTACATCTGTTCCACCTACAAGCATAAAATACTCACCGGGCAGATGGAATCCACATGGAAGGGAAGCCCGGAATATGAGATGGATTATATATTCGAGACCACAGGCAAACTGCCTGCTATCAGAGGGCTCGATTTTATCGATGACGATTTTGACGGCGTTGTGGCGCGGTCAAAGGAGTGGTGGGCCAAAGGTGGGGTTGTAACAATTTGCTGGCACTGCGGTTCGGACTTCAGCAAGGGATATTCGGAAAGCCTGCGCACCGATATTGCAAACTGGGATGCGGCCCTGACACCGGGCACACCCGAATATGACACGCTGATTGCCGGTATGGACAAAGCCGCAGTCGCACTCAAAGAACTTGACGAAGCCGGCGTGCCGGTTTTATGGCGGCCGTTTCACGAAGTGGGTGGGGATTGGTTCTGGTGGAGCAGGGGCGGTGCACAAAATTTGGTAAAGCTCTGGCGAATGATGTATACCCGGTATACCGATTACTGGGAACTCGACAACCTGATATGGGTGTACGGTTACCAGGCAAAGCCGAAGACACCCGAACTTTGGTACCCGGGGGACGGCTATGTGGATATTGCCGGTGCGGACAGTTATAACGGTGGCACACAGGCACTTTTATTCAACAGGATAAAAATGTTCATCGGCAACAGAAAACCAATTTGCTTCCATGAGAACGGGACGATACCGGACATGGATAAGTTGCAGTGTTGGCGTACCGACTGGAGCTACTTTATGACCTGGCATACGGAGTTCCTCACACAAGACGAATGGAACACAAAGGAAAACCTTATAAAGGCTTATAACAGCGAATATACGATTACGCTGGACGAACTGCCGGTATTTGCCTTATCCGTGTACTAAAAAAAGCAGCTCGATGATATCATTCATCGAGCTGCTTGCTTTGAATTCGTCTGCGTAGGGAACGCATTTTATGCGTTCCGCATTAAAAAGCAATCTAAATATTGTTCACCACGGCTAAAGGATAGCTGTAATCTGAGCTTCGGAACGCATAAAATGCGTTCCCTACAATGCGGGTTTTTGGTTGACGATTTCATTGGGTGTTTCCTTAAAAAACGCCTTCCTTTATATATACTTTTACGATATTCGGTGATATTCGCAGGAACTTTGGTAGCCAATCGTTAAAGACGAAACCGGACATCCTTCGCTGTGTTTTGATGGGTATACAATAGGGGATTATTATGCTCTGATGAGGTCAAAGACAACCGACAGAGATTTTTTAAATAGGTAACGTACCCCTGCAAGTATCTGGGCACCGGCGCCGTTCTCGCGGCCATACATGGTGAAGCGCAGTGCGGCGGTTTCGTCACCATCGTAAAGTTCGTCATAGGTCACGATGTGTTGTTCGTAGGTCGATAAGTCGGTTTTGTCAAGGGTGATAACCCGTGCACCGCGTCCATCGTCACCGTAGGATGCAAAGGTGACACCGGGTGTTGCTATAAGGTCAACGCCCATGTGCTCTACAACAAATGTGTTTGTATGGTCGTGGCCAAATACCATCGCCACAACATCGCCTTGGTTGACAACCGCGTCAAATTGACCGCTGTTTGTATTGGGCGGGCAGGGTCTTTCGCGCATAACACCACTTTTGGTATTGGCAGGGTCTAATACATAATGGTTGGCGCCATTCGCAATAGCCCCTTCGGTTCCGGCTTCAACTTGTAGCAACGCATCATATATATCCGGTACAATGATGTGTTGGAACATGAGCGACGGAACAGGGATCCCGTTGTTCTGCGCTTTAAGCTCATCGGAAGTGTTGACATACCAGTCAATCTGGTCTTGGCGGACATAGTCATAACCGCCATTTATATCATCGTACATATTGGAGTCTATCATCCAAAGGTTATAAATAAGGTTGTCGCTGCTTTTCGAAGAGTAAATCGGAACATTATAATTGCCGCAACCAAAGGCGATGCTGCCCTCATTATGGCTGATGCTGTTGGCATAGGAGCTATAAATTGCCATCTGTTCTTCTTTGTTGACGGTCGTTTCCGCATCGTGATTGCCGAAAACGATTGCGATAGGGATACCGTAGCTGTCCAACACAGACATATATTGGCTAATGGCTCTCTTGACAAGCACTTTGTCAATCGCGTGAATGCCGCTGTGGCAGGAACCACCGCTAAAGTTGTCCCCGGTGAGGACAATCAAATCGGGGCTTGTCGCGGGGACAATGTTTCGAATAAAATCCTTGACGATTGGGAACATAGCCGCGGTATCCTGAATATCCGATAATTGAAGGATGGTGAATTTGCCATCCGCCCCGAAGGAAAGATGTGCTCTGTACGCCGGGGTCCGGTCGTTAATGGTGAATGCGTTAACGCTGAGCACCAAGCTTAGAACCAGTAACAGGGAAAGCGCTGCCGTGATTTTCTTTTTCATCAATTTTCACTCCATCTTTAAAAATATTTATAGTATGCTTACTTAAAAATATTATATCACGCAGGCATATGTTGTCAACTCCTCTTATCAAAACAAAAAAAGTTGCGCCCCGATCGGGCTTGTGACCCAATCATGCTTGTGATATAATAAATGCGCAAAATGCGCCAAAAATAAATCAAGGAGATGGAAAAGTAATGAAGAAGTTGTTGTCCGCATTTCTCGCTTTGGTAATGGTGTTTTCGTTAACCATGGCAGTTTCGGCAGCCGGTACGAGGGAAACGCAGGGTGCCTTACAATTCAATGAGGATGGAAAGTTTAAAATTCTTTTTATGGCTGATGTGCAAGATGGGTATCCGATGAAAGAAGCGGCTGTTCAATTTATCAATGAAGTTCTTGATGCAACCAATCCCGACCTTGTGATTTTCGGTGGGGACAATATTGTCACATCCGACATATTGGCATACGAGCAGCTTCTTGCACCGCTGGTGGAAAGAGGTGTGCAATTTACCCTCGTTTTTGGCAATCACGATGACGAAAGCACCCATTTAACGCCGGAGCAAATGCTTGCTGAATACCAAAAGCGCCCCGGTTGCTTGGCATATGACCCGGAGCCTTCTTTGCACGGCTGTGCAACGCATAACCTTGAAATAAAAAGTTCTGACGGCATAAAAACCGCTTTTAACCTTTGGATGTTTGATTCGGGTGCCTACTCGACCTACGAAAACGGCGAAAGTGGCTATGATTGTGTCAGGGCAGACCAGATAGGGTGGTACAAAAACCAAAGTGCTGCGCTCCAAGCGGCAAACGGGGGAGAGCTTGTGCCGTCCCTTGCCTTCCAACATATTATTGTTCAGGAAGTTTATGAAGCGGCTTATTTCAAAACACCAAACCTCGGCAAATTGACAAAAAACTTTTGTGATGGGACGAGCTATGGAGTTGTTCCAAACTTGTTTAAAATCGACGGCATTATTCAGGAAGGCCCCTGCCCTTCGCTGGATAATGAAGGCCAATGGGATGCCTTTGTGGAGCGCGGTGACGTGTTGGGCTGTGTATCCGGCCATGACCATGTGAACTCGTTTATTGTGAATTTTAAAGGCGTTGATATTATTCAGTGTTCCGGTGTTTCCTATAATTCCTACGGTAATACCAACGTGCGGGGTGCAACGCTCTTTACCCTTGACGAGAGCAAGCCCTTCGAGTATGAAAAACAACTGATAACAGCCGCAAGCCTTGCGGTGAAAGACGGCAGTGCTCTGCCGGGTCTTGACGGCTACAGCAAGGCGGATTACATTTTTGCCACTATTGGGAATAAAATAATTTTAATCATCATGGGTATTTTAAAGTTATCTCTCGCGATTGTGAAGGCCGTATGTTAAACTGAAAAAATACGCATAAAACGGCGGCTCAATCCACACTTTGTGAATTGAGCCGCCGATGCTTTTGATGATTGGATATGGTTTATTTCTTCTCTTTTTTGAAGCACATGAACCAGTCCAGGCAGTATTGGTCGTCGTCTTTGGATTCCATTCTTTCCTTCGCGGTGCCGCACGAGCCTGCAGTGGGTACGATGGTGTCGTCACCCGGTCTCCAGTCGGCGGGGGTTGCAACCTTGTCCTTGTCTGCCTTTTGCAGTGCAAGGATAATCCGTTTGATTTCATCAAAGTTCCTGCCAAGGGAAAGGGGGTAGTACAGAATTGTTCTAATCTTTCCATCGGGGTCGATGACGAAGACGGCTCTGACGGCTTGGGTGTTGGACTGCCCCGGTTGAATCATCCCGTATTTGTTGGCAACGTTCATGCGGATGTCTTCAATCAGTGGGAATTTGACTTCGACATTCTTCATGCCATTCCACTCAAGCTCCTGGATTTTACGCAGCCATGCAATGTGAGCGTAGAGGGAGTCGACAGAAAGGCCGACAAGCTCCGTGTTGAGCGCCTTGAATTCATCTGCCATGGTGGCAAAAGTCATGAACTCTGTGGTGCATACCGGGGTAAAATCCGCCGGATGGGAGAAAAGGATTACCCATTTTCCCGCGTAGTCTTCAGGGAAGTTGATTTCACCCTGTGTGGTTACCGCTGTGAAAGCGGGTGCCGGTTCGCCTATTAGAGGCATCCTATTTGTTGTGTTTTCTTCCATTTTCTTTTCCTCCTTCAATTATTTTTACAACGTCTTTTGTGTGAACGTTGTATTTGATGAATCTAGTATAAGCTTTAAGAGCATTTTGTTCCGTGACTTTGTCACTGATGAAACATAAGTTCAGCTTTAGCAGGTGCCTTCACCTTGATGCTGATGCTCGTGGCAAACGCTGCCTGTTGATTTAAGTTTGCCTTGCAAATATTCGTTTGCTGCGGCTTGTGCGCTGCCCTGCGCACCGGTGATCACTTCAATGTTTTTTTCGTTGAATATTTCAACAGCTCCGCCGCCCATGCCGCCGGATATAATAACATTGACACCCATGTCGTTCAAAAAGTTCGGCAAAAAGCCGGGTTTATGACCGGGGTTGGGGATGCTTGTTGCGGATGTGATTTTGCCGTTCTCCGTCTCAAAAACATTAAAGTTCTCACAATGACCAAAATGGCCCGTGACTGTTTTGCCTTCGCTTGCAACTGCTATTTTCATAATTTTTCCTCCGTTTTATTTATTGTTAATGGTTGTAGATGAGAATTTTTTGCTTTGCTTTGCTTTAATTTGTTATGCTTGTTCCTTTTCCGGCAGCTTTTCAAGCACGCCGGCTACCGGTTCAAGCCAGTCCACATCAAACAGCTCAATCATACCTCTGTCGCAGGCTGCTGCCAGTTTCGGCTCAATGGGCATTTTAGCAAGCACATCAATGCCTAACTCTTTTGCAACTTCTTCCAAATGGCTTTCTCCAAAAATTTTATACTCCGTACCGGTGTCCGGTGCTTTGAAGTAGGAGAAGTTCTCAATAACGCCTATAATGGGAATATTCATCATATTGGCCATTTTTACAGCTTTTGAAACAATCATGGAAACAAGTTCCTGCGGCGAGGTGACAATGATAATGCCGTCCACCGGAACAGATTGGAAAACAGTCAGTGCAACATCGCCGGTACCGGGCGGCAAGTCGATAAACATGTAATCAACGTCGCCCCAAATAACTTCCGACCAAAATTGCTTGACAGTGTTGCCGATAATGGGCCCTCGCCAGACAACCGGGTCTGTGTCGTTGTCGAGCAAAAGGTTGACGGACATAATTTCAATGCCGGTTTTGGTTTTGACCGGGAATAGACCCATTTCGCTACCTTGAGCTTTTTCTTTAAGCCCAAATGCCTTGGGAATGGACGGGCCGGTTACATCTGCGTCCAGTACCGCGCTGGCGTAGCCAAGGCGCTGCATGGTGACAGCAAGCAAGGAGGTAATCATGGATTTGCCCACGCCGCCCTTGCCACTGACAATGCCGATGACCTTTTTAATTTTGCTCAAATCATGTGGCTGTACCGAAAAATCATTTGCAGCTTTTCTTTCTTCGCAGCTTTCGGTTGAGCATCCGCTGCAGTTGTTGTCGCAATTTTCGCTCATAGTGTTTACTCCTCTGTTAAATGTTTATTTGATTTCCGGTTGACAGGTATTCTACTTTATCCCCCATAACCGTTTTCAAGCTGTTGAATGAATCTTGACCTGTGCAATGGCAGGTGTAGTATGTTGACCCGGTCGACACAAGGTATTTGCCAATGGCGTCTACCGTATGCCCATCTTCACTGCCATTAGAGGCTCTGTTGTAAAGGTGGAAGCCACCGACCACAACATCGGGGTATTTGCCTTTCAAGGCACGAAAGCTTTTAACAATATTGACGATGCCTCTGTGTGCGCACCCGGCGATGAGTATTGTTTTTCCGTTTTCGCTGATGATCAAATTTTGCTCATGCAAAAAATCGTCCGGGGTGAAAGCGTCACCGGATTTTTCAAACAAATCAACGTTACCGGAAGGGACAAGTGTTTCACCCGTGACGTTTGAAAAAATCTCAAGCCCTTCGTCAATGGCTAAATATCCTTCTGAAAACATAAAGCGTTCATTGGGCAAAAGCGTTTTGTCTAAACCGATGTATTCCTTTGGCGCGCCAACTCTGTTGGCATAGTAATCGCCGAAGGCTTTTTGATGAACGAAAATCGGCGAGCGGGTATTTAGGGTAAGGAACGTCCGCAACCCGCCACCGTGGTCATAATGACCGTGGGAAATAACGCACAGGTCAACCTGCTGCAAATCCACACCTAATTTTATCGCATTTTCCGCAAAAAGGGAGCCTTGCCCCGTGTCAAACAGCAGTTTGTGTTTTTCGGTCTCGATAAAAAGACTTAGCCCATGCTCGCTGTCCAAACCATCCACAGTGGATATATTTTCCGCCAAAGCAGTAATTTTCATTTCACACACGCTCCATTACTCTTTACCATTATACAACAAACGAACTGTATTTGCGAATACTTTTTTAACAGCATTCCCTGCGGGGCAATCAATATCGATTATATTCATCCCTTCATTAAGGGCTTTGGCCGCCAGCGTGTCGAAGGGGATCCTGCCGACAAAATCAAGCTTTGCCTCTTTACAGTAAGCCTCGATTTTTTTGGTGTTCGCTGTGTTGGTGTCATATTTATTGACGCACACAGCAAGCTGAACGCCGAATCCAAGGGACGTTTTTACAATTCTTTCCAAATCGCTGATGCCTGAAACAGAAGGTTCCGCAACAATCAGAACCATATCGACACCGCTGATGGAAGCAATAACAGGGCATCCGATCCCCGGTGAGCCGTCAATGATGGCGAGTTTTGTTTTTTTGGCGGCTGACATCATCTGCTTTTTCACCTCGGACACCAGCTTGCCCGAGTTACCGCTGCCCATTTTGAGCTTGGCGGTGGAAAAAACATGGTCATTCTTATAAAGCGTTAGGTTGCCCTTTACGGATGGCTCCATCGTGATGGCGTCACACGGGCAGACGTAGGCACAGACCCCACAACCTTCACAGGCGAAAGGGTCCACCCTATAACCGTTTTCGTTATCAATTGCGTCAAAACGGCAGCTTCGCTTGCAAAGACCACAGCTGATGCATAAATCAGGGTCGATGAAAGCCTCCGCCATGCCGTAAAAATCGGATTCGATAGCTTCGGTCTGCTGTGGCAAAATTAAGTGGAGGTTTGGCGCGTCCACATCACAGTCGGCAAAGGCTTTTGATTCGCTGAGTTTTATAAAAGCACCGGCCACCGTAGTTTTGCCGGTGCCCCCTTTACCGCTTAGGATTAACAGTTGTACCATGCCTGGCCTCCTTGATTACATTATCGAGTAAAGCTGCAAAAAGAGCTTTATATTTTTCGCTTTCCCTAGCGGCTATCCCGCCGTTTGAATTGAGTTCGCCGAGTTCCTTGTCGTAGTCAATACGCCCTAAAATGTCGATGCCTTTTTCCTTGCAAAACGCTTCCGAGGGGTTGTCGCCATCCTGGCATTTATTCAAGACAACGCCATAGGGCTTACCAAAAAGCTCTACAAGCTCATAAACCATTTCAAGGTTATGGGCACCGAACAAAGTCGGTTCCGCAACCAGAATACAGTAGTCTGCATCTTTGATGCTATCCATTACCGTGCATGCACTTCCGGGCGGGCAATCAATGAAGGTCATGCTGACCCTTTTACGGTTATTCTCATGGATTAAACGGTTAATAATCGTTGTGCCGGATGGCTCACCGGGGTTTAAAAAGCCGGAATGCACATAAACATTGCCGGAATCACCCTTTTGAATGGTGCCGATGACACGATCCCTTTCGGTCAACGCGTTTTCGGGGCAAACCAACATACACCCGCCACAGGAGTGACAAATGTCTTCAAAGATTTTTAATTTTCCACCTGCATAAGCCAGGGCATTGAAGGCGCAAAAATCAACGCATTTACAACACCCCGTGCAAAGCTCTTCGTCCACAAACGGAACTTTAACGGTCACATCTTCTTTCTTGATATTGATGGGTTTAAAGAACAAGTGACCGTTTGGTTCTTCAACATCGCAGTCAATATAATAGGTGGATGCCTTGGCGGCGCTGGCTAGATTAACGCTGACAAGCGTTTTCCCCGTGCCACCCTTGCCGCTCAACACTGCGATTTTCATATACACTGACCTTTCCAACACTCTTTAGAGCGTTTTGCTCTTTAGCGCGTTCTTTCACTTTCCTTAATTTTGCTTTAGTTTAGTTAAGTTTAGTTTAGTTACCGTGGTGATGGAGCCCGGGGTGAATGTCATCCAAAGGGGACAGCTTGCCGTCCACATAAGCATTTACATTGTCCATAGCGGAACCGCCCGCTGTTTTGAACATTTTAATGCCGCCGGCCTTGATGACGTCTGCTGCGTTTTCGCCACAACGGGGTGTCAGCAAAACCTCTGCCTTGCTGTTTACAATCATTTGGGCCGCTTTTATGCCGGCACCGCCTGATGCTTGAGCTGCTGTGTTTTCAATAAATGTGGGTTCTTTTGTCTGGGTATCATAAATAAGAAAGAAGGGAGCTCTTCCAAAAGAGATACAGACACCTGTTTTTGCGTTGTTTTCGTCTACCGGTATTGCGATTTTCATAATTTTTCCTCCATTTTTTAGTTTTAATTTTTATTAACTTAATGTTAGCTTTTTGAGACCTTTTTTTGCACCGTCCAAGTCGCCGGCAATAGCTTGACCTTTGAGCGTGTTCAGTTGCTGCCTTGTCAGGTTCCCGACCTGACCCTTGAGTGTTTTTATAAAAACATTGATTTCTTGATACTTATTATCCATCAACATCCACCTGTATATGTTTTTGTTTTTTTAGTTTAGTGCCTTTGTCAATTACAGTTCGATTTTTATGACTTCGTTTCATTCCCGCGTCGGTGCCTTTGACAGCCGCCCAGGCGGCATTCCAGTGCCTGCCCATCACAAATCCTATAATCGCCGCCTTCAATGCGCAACACTTTGCCGTTCACCAGTGATTCGGATATCTTTTTACGCGCATCGCCATACATGCCTTGTACCGTTGTGCGTGCAATTTTCATTTGCGCGGCGCATTCTTCTTGCGTAAAACCCTCTAAGTCGATGAGGCGGATGGTTTCGTACTCATCAATACTCATGCCGACAAAATCATGGTCGTTATCCACGGCATTAAGTGGCCCAAAACGGTCACTGTCCGGTAAACAGCAGACCCTTCTCCACTTCCTTGGCCTTGCCATTATTATTTCACCTCAACTCAACTTGATGAAGAAATAACCGGAGCGTCCTCCGGCTGTTTCTTTTTGCAATTTTCTATTTAATGTTGTTCCTGTTGCCCGCGGGACCTCTTTTGAAGCCGCCCCTGAAACCTCGCCTAGCTGCAAGGCCGAGCCCTAAGCCCAATCCCAAGCCAACTCCGTATTTGGCAACTTTTGTTGCGCGGCAGTTGCCTTGACCTCTGCCTGTCATAGCGCCGGCACCCGTCGGACCGGTTCCGTCAAATCTTGGCATATAAAGCACCTCCTATCAGGTTGTTTCATGTTTTAACATCTACGTCTATTATACACCATTTGCGGCATATGTCAATAACTATTCGTAATTCTTCTCGTTTTATAGAGGCTAAATACTACCCTAAATAATTATATTTCAAGCAAAGCTTGAAAACCTGCCGGCTAATCATTATAATAGCAATTAAATTAGTGGTAGTGATAATTCGTTCGAAAAGCCAACGGACGACGATAAAGATAGGGGAGTGCTTTGTGATGAAAAAAACATGGATTATTACAGCAGTAGCAGTGGTTCTGACTCTTGCGGTGCTGTTTGGGGTGTCTAGGGTTGTCTTGTATTCCGATGAAACGGGTTTTCACGTTGTCGACAGAAATGCCGCACAGATTTATGCGGATAAAGACGCGTGGAAGTTCGAGAACATTGAACTTCAAACCGTCAATTCAAACATTGACCTTATCATCACAAACCGTTTTGGGTTTGAGTTTATGGCCGAAAGTGCTGTTGATACCGTTTATACCAATAAGGATGGTAAACTGACGATTACCCAAACCAGTAAGGATTTACTGCTCAACTTTAACTTGTGGTCAACGAAAAAAGATTATGTAAAAATATATATTCCCGATAGATCCAACCTGAAAACCGTAAAAATCAACGCCAAAAACGGCGAAATAAATATCGCCAATCTCAAGGCTGAAAATTTGGACATCACCGGCGCTACCGGCAATGTCACTGTAACCCTAGCGGGTCAAGCGAAGGACTATAACAGCGATATTACGGCCGAGGGCGGCAGTATTACGGTAGACGGCAAGGCCGTAGAGTCCTACCAAATTAAGAATGCCGATGCCACCAAATCGGTCAAGATTAATTCTGACGGCGGCGATGTAACGGTTCATTTTAAAGGGCAATAATAACAATTCGGAGGGCAACGTGAAGTTTTTAGAATTTTTGAAAGTAATCGTTTTAGGCATTGTCGAGGGCGTCACCGAGTGGCTGCCCATAAGCAGCACCGGGCATATGATATTGGTTGACGAGTTCCTAAAAATGAATGTAACAGATGCATTTAAGGAAATGTTTTTTGTTGTTATCCAACTTGGTGCCATTATGGCGGTTGTTGTGCTGTATTTTAACAAGCTCAACCCTTTTGCACTCAAAAAAACCTCGGTGGAAAAAAGGGGCACTTGGACATTATGGTTTAAAGTGGCCGTTGCGTCCATCCCGGCAGGTATTATCGGGCTCCTGTTTGATGATAAGATAGACGAACTTTTTTACAATCCTTCAACAAAATCACTTACGGTTGCAATAGCACTTATTTTCTACGGCATCCTTTTCATCGTAATTGAAAACCGCAATAAAAGCCGCGAACCGAAGACAAAAACGCTTATTGATTTAAGTTACCAAACAGCATTGATTATTGGCGTGTTCCAGATGCTCGCGCTCATTCCCGGCACATCCCGTTCGGGCGCGACAATTGTCGGCGCTATCTTAATTGGTACATCGCGCTCCGTGGCCGCGGAGTTTACCTTCTTCCTCGCTATCCCCGCCATGGCAGCTGCTAGCCTGCTTAAAATGCTCAAGTTCGGTCTTGACTTTACCGGGTCCGAGTTAACGCTGTTGATAACCGGTATGGTCGTCGCCTTCGTCGTTTCAATCCTCGCGATCAAGTTCCTTGTGGGCTACATCAAAAAGAATGACTTTAAGGTGTTCGGCTGGTATAGGATTGCACTTGGCTTAGTTGTCATCATTTATTTTGTTGTACAAAAGGTGGCAAACAGGTAGCTTTTTATTATCAATATCAAAAAAAACAATACATATTAGCAAAAAATGTAGGGCAAGGGCTCTGCTCTTGCCAAAGCTTAGAATACGCATGAACCCCCATCGTTCAAGCAATATAAAACTCATGCTATTTTATACAGTAGTAATATATTTGAAACAAGCCAAACGTCACAAGTGTAGCAAGGCCAAAGTCTAAGGCGGCAAGAGCAGAGCCCTTGCCCTACACCGGGAATACACTTTGTCGGACATGGGGACTGTTTTTACACTAACTGTCCTGTCTATTTGTTAAAGGGTTGATATTCTCTCATTTATAAGAGTTGTGAACATTGCCTTTCGTCGAATATAATCCCGATAGGGTATAATTATTAGAATTAAAGCCTAATTTATACCCATTAGGGTATAAATGTATTGAGCTTATCGCCTTCGTCGTATCAGTGCCTACAATCATATTCCCGGGTATCAAAATCAAAAAACCAAAAAAGGCAGCTCTGTGCAAACGCACAGAGCTGCTGTTTTTGGCCGATGATTAATTTGCGCCGTTACCACCGTTGCCTTGGCCACGACCGCCTTGGCCTGTGCCTAATCCTTGTCCTTCACCTTGGCCGCGGTGTTCGCCTTTGTTGCCTTGTCCCTTGCCGTTCATGCCGCCAAAGCCTGCACCTAGTTTTTGACCGATTCTTGCCGAGCCGGTTCCATCACAGTCTGCTTGTGCTGCATCGAGTGCGGCAATGATTTCGTCCGTTTTTTCCTGCGTTATGGCGCCTGCCTCGACTTTTTTTGCAAGAAAATCTTTCTTGCCTTGCAGTCTTTCCACTTTGTCTTCAGCGGTGCATGCAGCCGCGTTTCGAGCCGGTTGAGCGTTTTCGTTTGCCGCAAACGCGGTAAGGGATGTTGCGCCAAGCGCAAGTACCACTGAGCCGATGATGAGTCCTCTTTTGAGTTTTGTCATTTTGGTTGACCTCCTTTGGTTTGAATTTTATTTAGCAACTCGTTTGCTATGTCTTTATGATACCTGAGAGGTGTGGCAGAAGTGTGTTTTTTTACTCACAATTGTGTGGTAATTATTTTAGCAAAAACATACTTTTGCCATAATGTTATTCTACAGTAGGTTATGATATAATGTAAAAAAGACAATCTGTTAAAAGAGGTGACAATATGCCAACCATCTTAATAGCCGATGATAACAAGCAAATCAGCTCGATTTTGGAAGAGTATGCCAAAAAAGAAGGGTACACGACAAAAGTCGCATCCGATGGGCTTGAAGCCATTGAACTGTTTAACAAGACTTCACCCGATATTGTGCTGCTTGATGTGATGATGCCCAAAATGGATGGGTTTGAGGTGTGCCGAGAAATCAGAAAAACCTCAACCACGCCCGTTATCATGATCACCGCAAGAGGCGAAGACTTTGAAAAAATCATGGGGCTCGACATCGGGGCGGATGATTATATGGTCAAGCCATTTTCACCGGGGGAAGTGATGGCAAGGGTTCGAGCGATTTTACGCCGAATGACAAATGCAAACGCGCAAAAAGCACAGTTTATTTCTCTGGATAACATCACTGTCAATTTGGACGATTATACCGCTACGGTGGATGGCATCGGTGTCACACTGACGAAAAAAGAAATTGAACTTTTGTGGATATTTGTGACCAACAAAAACAAGGTTTTTTCCCGCGAAAACTTGCTTAACAGCCTTTGGGGTTATGACTATTTCGGGGACAGCCGTACGGTGGACTCGCATATCAAACGCTTGCGCGCAAAGCTTGATGAGTTTGAGCACCCAAACTGGGAGATTAAAACCATTTGGGGCGTCGGCTATAAATTTGAGGTGGAAGTCAATGAAAAATAGAATTGCGCTTAAACTGACATTATATTTTTCGGCGGTGATTGTGCTGTTCTCGGTTATTATCGGCGGCATATTTATGGTGCTTTTCAGGAGCCACACCATTGAGCTTTACAAGACCGATTTGGAAAAACGTGCCCTGTCAATTGCGGCAACGCTTTCGGAAGTCCCTCGCGAAAACACAGGGAGTATAGGGGGGAACAGGCCGGGCCCGGGCAAACAAGGTGGTTATGGTGCATATCTTCGTGTTTTGGATAGCGTTGCCTTGACCGACGTTTGGGTGGTGGATGAAAACCTTGAGCTGATAACAAACGGAAAAATGAACAGTGGCACCTACAGCTACGATGATTTACCGCAGGATGCGGAAAAAGTTGTGGAAGAAGTCTTTAAGGGCAAGACCGCTTTCAGCGAAGGTTTCAGCAATCTTTTGGATAACCCTTCATTAACCGTTGGTACCCCGATTTATTCCGGGGGCAAGGTTGTCGGTGCACTGCTGCTCCATTCTCCGGTGAAAGGCATTTCGCAGGCAACCGTGCAAGGCTTCTATATGTTAGCGCTGAGTATGTTCGCGGCACTCGCGCTGGCCATCCTCTTATCGGTTTTTCTGTCGTTGGCTTTTACAAAACCATTGCGCAAAATGAAAAGCACCGCAGTGCAGTTGACCAATGGGGACTACAGCGTAAAAACAGGTGTTGACCAAAAAGACGAAATCGGCGAGCTTGCGGGGGCCATTGATATGCTGAGCCAACAGCTCGACCTCGCATCGCACGAGAGTGAACGCCTGCTCCAACTACGGCGGGATTTTGTCGCCAACATATCGCATGAACTCAGAACACCGGTTACGGTTATCCGCGGTTCACTCGAAGCGCTTTGCGACAAGGTTGTCACCGAGCCCGAACAAGTGGAAAAATATCACAGCCAAATGCTTGCCGAGAGTATCTATCTGCAACGGCTCGTGGACGATTTGCTTGATTTGTCGCGCCTGCAGAACCCCGATTTTAAAATCGAAATGCAGGAACTTGTTGTTTCGGATGTCTTGAACGATGTGGTAAGAAGCGCACAGCGTATGGCACAGGCGAAAAATGTTGAGGTCATCGCACAACTTGATACGGCAAATTGTACCGTAACAGGCGACCACGTCCGGCTGCGCCAAATGTTTTTGATTGTGTTGGACAACGCCATCAAATTCTCCCATCAAAATGGTGTTGTCCATGTGACGCTGAAAGGTAAAACCGTCACCATAAAAGACAGCGGTATCGGGATTGTTGAAAGCGATTTGCCGCACATCTTCGACCGCTTTTATTTGGTGAAATCGGAGGAAAACAAAAAAGGCACCGGCCTTGGCCTTTCGATTGCCAAGCAAATAGCGGACAGGCACCATGTTGCAATAAAAGTTGACAGCAAGCAAAACGAAGGCACGCAGTTTACATTCGAAATTCAAACAGAATAATATTTATGCCGTTTTGTTCGGCATCCTTTTCCAAAAAAACAGAGAAAAACCCTTAAAGCGTCATGCCTTAAGGGCTTTTTTTATCGTATTTTACCTTGTTCCGGTATTCAGGACAACATCCGCATAAACCGGGTAATGGTCCGAGGGGAGCATTCCCTCAAAATGCGCCGTTACAACCCTGTAGACTTTCGGTTCAACCATGCTGTTGACAAGAATATGGTCATAAACGGGTCCGACTCGCTTGAGGTTTAGTTGGCTGTTGTATGTGAGCACGCCCATGGTGTCAGCCGCGGCAAATTTTGCGTTGGTCAGGCTAGCTGCGAGCAGGTCGTTGTATAAGGGCGAAAGTTCCATGGTGTTAAAGTCACCTGTGCAAATAACCGGGATGTCGTACCGGGCCGCTTTTTCGAGTATCAGTGGGATGCTGTTTTTACGCGGTGTAAAAGAGGTGTCAAAGTGTGTGTTCATGTGCAAAAATCGGGTGCCGTTTTCCCTATCTTCCAACTCTACCCAAGTGCAAATTCTGTTGAACAAGGATGTCCAACTTCTGGAAGGTTCCTCCGGTGTGGACGAAAGCCAAAACGTGCCGGAATCGACGGCTTCATACTTGTCTTTCAGAAAGAAAATTGCCGAAAACTCACCTTTATCCACTCCGTCGTTTCTGCCCACCCCAACATTTTCGTAGTCCGGCAGGTTTGTTTTGAGGGACTCCATCCATTCCGGTGTAGCCTCCTGAACGCCGAAAGAATCCGGCGCAATGGCTTCAATAGCACCGACAACGGCGCCAACGCGGTCCTTTTGAGAATGGGTGCCGACATTGGTACAGCGCACATTAAAGGTTAAAATTCTAACCGTGCCTTGCGCCTGCTCGGTTATCGGCGGGTTATGGAGCGGGGAGGTCACCATCGCGGTGATAGCAATAACCAGTGAGCTTAAAACCGCTAGGGTCTTGCTTAAAAATACGGTGATTTGTTTCATTTGCAGCCTCCTGTTTTTATATGTATTGTTGACGGTGCATGCAAACATTATATAGCATTCGCTCCCGGTTTTCAACGAACAAATTGATTTTATCGCAATTTTATCGCAAGATAGAACTTTGCAAGCAGACGATTTTAAGATTGTAAAATCAAACAACAATTGTTATAATTACAAGCGCATTGTACTGACCGAATGATTGATTGGAGACGAACTGTGGTAAAAAAAGATGTCTTAAAGAACTACTTTGGCTATGTGACTTTCAGGGAGGGTCAAGAAGAACTAATAGATAATATCTTAGCGGGCAATGATGTTGTTGGGATTATGCCCACGGGTGCGGGTAAATCCATTTGCTTTCAAGCGCCGGCTCTTATTTTCGAGGGCATCACGCTGGTCATATCACCGCTGATTTCTTTGATGAAAGACCAAGTGGAGTCCCTTATTGTAAACGGTGTGCCGGCGGCTTTTATCAATTCAACCTTATCAAATAATCAGACCATTCGGGTGATTGAATATGCCAAGCAGGGCAAATATAAAATTATCTATGTCGCCCCCGAACGCCTTGACACAGCGGCTTTTGTTGAGTTTGCTCAAAACGAAAAAATAGCGATGATAGCTGTTGACGAAGCGCACTGCGTATCGCAATGGGGGCAAAACTTTAGACCGAGTTATTTAAAAATAAGCGAGTTTATAGAAAGCCTGCCCAAAAGGCCTATCATATCCGCCTTTACCGCAACGGCGACGAGTGAGATTACGCAAGACATTATTGATTTGTTGGGCCTGCAAAACCCTTTTGTTATTTCTACAGGATTTGACCGCGAAAACCTGTATTTTGAGGTGCAAAAACCAACGGATAAGTATAAAGCACTTATGAAATATACAAAAGAAAACCGGGATAAAAGCGGCATCATCTATTGCGCAACGCGCAAAGCGGTTGAGCAAGTTTGTGACAACCTTATTGCAGACGGGTACAAAGCAACCAGGTACCATGCGGGGCTGTCGGAAGCCGTGCAGGAAGTTTTTGTCCGCCTTTACGAAAAAGGCTTGATTTACCGCGGCGAGCGGATCATCAACTGGTGCCCGGACTGCCTGACCTCGATTTCCGATGCTGAAGTCGAATATGAGGAACAAGACAGTT